>NZ_JAPHPY010000007.1:0-162547 GCF_026241575.1 Vibrio sp. Sgm 5 | reverse complement strand
CGATGCCCATAGGCTTCACACTTTCTCGCAAGCCAGTGAGCACCACCACAGGCTTCAAAAGCGATGATGGTAGGTTCAAGTACAGATAAGAAACGGAGTAGTTGGCTTCGACTAAACTTACGGCGAATAACGTCTTTGCCAGTGTGATTGTTGCCAACCGCATGAAAGCAGTGCTTGCCTAAATCGATACCTAAGATGTGAATGGTAGACATATGGTTCACCTCGTTCTGAGAGCCTACTCTAAGCGTAGGGCTTGAGAGTGAGGCGGACCATATAATTAGCCCCTAGACTCTTGAGCCATAGGGGCTTTCATTTATTTATAACAGGCTTATTTATGACGCTCTTTCAGTTTATTCACTACGTCATTCATCGATAAGCCTTGGTCTTGAAGCAATACCATTAAGTGGTAAATCAAGTCTGCCGATTCACACACTAACTCCGCCTTATCGCCCGACGTCGCCGCAAGCGCGACTTCAACGCCTTCTTCGCCCACTTTTTGCGAAATACGCTTGGTGCCACGGGCATAAAGACTGGCAGTATAAGAGGAATCTGGGTCGGCACTCTTGCGGGCAGCCAATAGTTGCTCAAGTTGATGAAGCCACACCATTTGTGACTCCTCTTGAGGGTCCACATCCCAGCAAGTTGTGTTACCCAAGTGACACGTAGGACCAATGGGATTCACTTTCACCAGTAGCGTATCGTTGTCACAATCGAGTTGCATGTTCACTAGTTGCAATACGTTGCCAGAGGTTTCACCTTTCGTCCAAAGACGCTGCTTGGTACGAGAGAAAAACGTCACTTGACCCGTTTCGCCCGTTCTTGCCAACGCATCTTGGTTCATGTAACCCATCATCAGCACTTGGCTTGATTGGAAATCTTGTACGATGGCAGGTACCAGACCATCCACCTTTTCCCAGTTGATTCGCTCAGCTAGCGAACTTACTTCGGCGGCTTTCACACTCATAGTCGTACCTCAATGCCTTGTTGTTTCAAATACTGCTTTAGTTCACCAATATTGATGACTTGCTTATGGAATACCGATGCGGCAAGCGCGCCATCCACATTTGCTTTTTGGTAGGCTTCTGCGAAGTGCTCCATGGCACCTGCACCACCCGATGCAATCAATGGCACGTTACACACTTCACGCACCATATTAAGTTGTTCAATATCGTAGCCGTTACGCACGCCGTCTTGGTTCATCATGTTCAATACGATTTCACCAGCGCCACGCTTTTGTACTTCTTGCACCCAGTCACGAGTTTCCCATTGAGTTGCTTTGGTGCGTTCTTCATCACCAGTAAACTGGTAAACCTGATACTTACCCGTCTCTTTGTCGTAGTATGAATCGATGCCAACAACGATACATTGAACGCCAAATTTATCAGCTAGGTCAGTAATCAGCTGCGGATTTGCCAATGCAGGTGAGTTGATAGACACCTTGTCTGCACCAAACTCAAGAATGCGCGCTGCATCTTCCGCTGATTTAATACCACCAGCCACACAGAAAGGAATATCAATCACTTCAGCAACGCGAGCGACCCAACTTTTATCTACGACACGACCATCACTTGAAGCGGTAATATCGTAGAACACAAGCTCGTCAGCGCCCTCTTCAGCATAACGCTGTGCCAGAGGAACGATGTCGCCAATGATCTCGTGGTTACGGAACTGAACGCCCTTTACCACTTGTCCATCACGAACATCAAGACATGGAATTATTCGCTTTGCCAGCATGCAAACGCCTCCTCTGCTGTGAACTTACCATCTAACAACGCACGACCAACAATCACGCCAGCCACACCGCTGCCTTTTAGCGCTTCGATATCCGCTAATGAGCCAATGCCACCTGAAGATTGAAACTGCACTTGTGGGTACTGTTTGCATAGGTCAACGTAAAGCTCTACGTTTGAGCCTTCTAGCGTACCGTCACGAGAAATGTCCGTACAAAGCACGTGCTGCAAACCTACCGTTAGGTAATCGTTGATCAGAGCTTCGATGGTCACCCCTGAATCTTCTTGCCAACCAGAAATCGCTACTTTACGTGTGCCGTCTTGGTCGATGTTGATGTCTAGCGCGAGAACGATTTTCTCTGCGCCATACTTTTCCATCCAGCCTTTCACAAGCTCTGGCTGTTTTACTGCTGTTGAGCCAACGACAACACGCTGCGCACCAGCTTCTAACAGATCAATCACGTCTTGCTCTGTACGCACACCACCACCGATTTGGATGTTCGCTGGTGTGCTTGCTAGTAGCTTTGCAATCAAATCAAGTTGGCGTGCTGTCGTGTCTTTCGCGCCAGTTAAATCCACCAAGTGCAGCCAGTTAGCACCCGCTTGGTGGTACAAGTTGAACTGCTCTGCTGGGTCGACTTTGTACTCGGTTACTTGGCCGTAATCACCTTGATAAAGGCGAACCACCTGTCCTTCAATTAAATCAAGAGCTGGAATAATCACACTAAATCCCTTTTATAATTCTAAGAAGTTTTGAATAAGCTTCGCGCCCGCTTTTGAAGAACGCTCAGGGTGGAATTGTACGCCGTAGTAGTTCCCGCTTTGTACTGCTGCTGTGAACGGGTTACCGTATTCACATTGAGCAATCGTGTAATCCCCAACAGGCATTGCAAAGCTGTGCACGAAGTAGAAATACTCTCCTTCTTCAATACCTTTGAAAAGTGGATTACCTGCTTTTGCAGACACGGTATTCCAACCCATATGCGGCAGTGGCAAATCGCCAGTTTGTAGTAGCTTCACTTCGCCATCACAAAGTCCAAGACACTCAACCAACTCATCGGCTTTCTGCCCTTTCTCTTGAGACACTTTGCCCAACAGTTGCATGCCTAAACAGATACCTAACAGCGGCTTTTCTACCTGTTTTACCAAGCTGATCAGATCGCGCTCTTCTAGGTTTTTCATCGCTTCGCTAGCGGTTCCCACGCCCGGTAGGAATAGCTTATCTGCCGACAATACAACTTGCGGATCTTTTGAAATTGTTACGTCATAGCCTAGGCGTTCAATAGCAAACTTCACCGAAGAGACGTTGGCACAGCCAGTATCGATAATGACAACTTTCTGTTCTGTCACTGTTTTTCTCCTTGCTAACGTTAGCCTTAAAGCACGCCTTTACTACTTGGTAGCTCAGTGCCTTCTACTTTGATTGCTTGGCGCAAAGTACGACCAAACGCTTTAAACAAGCTTTCAATGATGTGGTGATCATTGTTACCCGCAGAAGACAGGTGCAGCGTACACGCTAATGTGTCAGTCAGAGAGCGGAAGAAGTGAACCACCATCTCTGTTGAAAGATCACCTACTTGCTCACGGCTAAACTGCGCGTCGAACTTGAGGTAAGGACGACCAGATAGGTCTAGTGCACATTGTGCTAAACACTCATCCATTGGAAGACTAAAGCCAAAACGACCAATACCACGTTTGTCACCCAGTGCTTCTTTCAACGCTTGACCCAACGCAAGAGCGGTATCTTCTACTGTGTGGTGATCATCAATGTGCAGGTCACCTTCCACTTTGCACACCATTTGAAATCCACCGTGCGTCGCGATTTGATCCAGCATGTGGTCAAAGAAGCCAAGACCTGTAGAAATATCGTTACCGCCTTGCTCATCAAGATTAACGAATACTTTGATGTCTGTTTCTTTTGTGGTGCGAACCACTTCAGCAACGCGAGCCTTCACGGTGAGATCTTTGAGGATCTGTTTCCAACCCATGGTTTCTGGGTTGTATTGAATGCCACGAATTGCCATGTTTTCTGCAAGTTGAAGATCGGTTTGACGGTCGCCAATCACAACGGAGTTTTGGAAATCAACTTTGCCACCTTGAAGGTAATCTTTTACCAAGCCTAATTTAGGCTTACGGCAAGAGCAGTTATCTTCATCGAAGTGAGGACAAATCAGCACGTCATCAAACTTCACACCCTGAGATTCAAAAATCTCCATCATCATATTGTGTGGAGCATCAAAATCTTCTTGTGGGTAGCTGTCAGTACCTAAACCATCTTGGTTCGTTACCATCACTAGACGGTATCCAGCGTCCTGCAACGACAACAGGCTTGGGATAACAAATGGCTCTAGCTTTAGTTTGTCTAAACGGTCTACTTGAAAATCAATCGGCGGCTCAACAATTAAGGTACCATCACGATCAATAAAAAGGATTTTTTGTTGTTTGCTCACTCGAGAACTTCCTTATTGCTATTCTTTTGGCGCTCCCGCTATTGAGCGAGAGCGATTAATTTTATCTCTACTTATGCGTAGTAGTTTCTAATAAATCCAAGCGTTTTTTCGCACTCGTCGCGGTTACCCACGCTGATACGCACACAGTCTTCGATTGGCGAGTTACGCAGGATAATCCCCGTATCCCAAGCTGCTTTGAAAACATCATCGCCATCTGGGAATTTCACCAATAGGTAGTTACCCCATCCTTCAAAAACTTCCAAACCCGGAATCATTGAAAGGCCAACTTGCAAGTAAGCACGGTTCGCGTTCAAATCGAGCACTTGGAACTTCGCTCGCGCTAAACCAGCTTCTGAAAGCGCCTGAGTCGCAATTTCTGCCACTGGAACCGGGACTGGGTACGGTGCGATAACTTTAAGAAGTACATTAATCAGCTCTTCGTTCGCAAGCGTAAATCCACAACGCAGACCTGCAAGCGCAAAAGCTTTCGACAGAGTGCGCAGAATTGCGAGATTCGGGTATTGTGCCAGTAAATCTACCGTTGATGCTTCCGGGCAAAAATCAATGTACGCTTCATCCATCACCACGATTGCACGGTCTTTTGTCATCTCAAGCAGAGAGACAATATCTTCACGCTTGACCAAGTTACCTGTTGGGTTGTTTGGTGAACATACGAAAACCAATTTGACGTTATCCAGATTGGCTTCGATGCCTGCAAGGTCTAGTTGCCAATCTGACGTTAGCGGCACGGTTTTACGCTCGACACCAATGGTTTCTGCGCTGATAGCGTACATACCGTAAGTCGGTGGACAGTATAAAATCGCATCTTCACCCGGCTCACAGAATGCACGAATCAGTAATTCAATACCTTCATCTGCACCACGAGAAGTCAGCGTTTGTTCTGGTTTTACACCCGCATAGGCTGCGTAAGCAGAAATCAGTTCTTTAGGCTGACATTCGCTGTAACGATTAAGGCGAGCGAAGTCTGTTTTGTATTCATTGTTAAATGGCGATTCGTTGGCGTTCAGCCATACGTCACCTGTACCACCAATTCGACGAGCCGACATATAAGGGGTAAGTTGTTGGACTTGTTTGCGCGCTAGCTTTTCCATCTCAATATCCTCTTACTTAGCTGCCAGTTTTTCTGTGCGGGTTAGTTTCTCAGTACGGATTGTCACTGCACGTTTGTGCGCATCCAGACCTTCTGCTTCCGCCATCGTTACCACTGTTGGCGCAAGGTTCTTTAGACCATCAGCAGACAGTTCTTGAACCGTCATACGCTTGGAGAAATCAGCCAAACCTAAGCTTGAATACGTGCGTGTGTAACCGTAAGTAGGAAGAACGTGGTTCGTGCCCGATGCGTAATCACCTGCTGATTCAGGCGACCAATCACCTAGGAAGATAGAACCTGCGTTATCTAATAGAGGTAGAAGCTCACGAGGGTTCTTAGTCTGAACAATTAAGTGCTCAGGACCGTAATAATTTGAAATCGAAATAGATTGAGTGAGAGACTCAGCAATAATAATCAAGCTTGACGCCAATGCTTGCTCGGCGATCTCCGCACGAGATAGCTCCTTAAGCTGACGTTGAACCGCATCCGTCACTTGATCCGCAATAACAGGAGAAGGCGTCACAAGTACCACTTGAGAATCAGGACCGTGCTCTGCTTGGCTCAAAAGATCCGCAGCGATAAAGTCTGCATCTGCGGTTTCATCAGCAATCACAAGCACTTCAGATGGACCTGCAGGCATATCAATCGCAGCACCGCGGAAATCATTGCTAACCTGACGTTTTGCTTCCGTCACATAAGCGTTACCTGGACCAAAGATCTTATCAACTTTAGATACAGTCTCTGTGCCATAAGCCATTGCAGCGACGGCTTGGCCACCACCAACGTTGTACACTTCATCAATGCCGCACAGTTTAGCTACGTACAGAATCTCGTCAGCGATTGGCGGTGGAGAGCAAAGCACCACTTTACGACAACCTGCAATTTTTGCAGGAACACCGAGCATTAGAACAGTCGAAGGCAATGGCGCACTACCGCCAGGAATGTACAAACCCACTTTTTGAATTGGGCGCGTTACCTGCTCACAAAGGACACCCGGCTGAGTTTCTACTTTAATTGGTTGTGGCTTTTGTGCTTTATGAAACTTCGAGATGTTTGCATAAGCTTGCTCAAGCGCGCCTTTCATCTTTTCAGAAAGGCGAGCAGACGCCTCATCGATTTCTTGAGCTGATACACGAATGGATTCCGGCTTCACACGGTCAAACTTCTCAGTCAGCTCCAATAATGCAGCATCACCCTCTTTACGAACTTTTGCGATTACTTCAGAAACCGCAGCAGTGATGTTTGCGCCTTCTGCGATTGCCGGACGTTCTAGAATCGAGTCTTGTTGAGTTTCACTCAGCGATTGCCATACAACTGTTCTCATTGCGATTACTCCATCATTTTTTCAATTGGTAGTACCAGAATTGAGCTCGCACCCAGTTCCTTTAGCTGTTCCATGGTTTCCCAGAACAGGTTTTCAGTACTTACCAAATGAACCGCAACTTTTTGCTTGTCAGCAGATAGAGGCAATACCGTTGGGTCTTCTGCACCCGGTAATAGAGACTTAATTTGCTCAAGCTTCTCAGCAGGCGCATGTAGCATGATGTATTTTGATTCTTTTGCTTGCTGCACGCCTTGCATACGAGTCAATAGCTTATCGATAAGCGCAACTTTATCGGCGTCAAACTCACCTTTGCGTTGAATTAACGTTGCCTTCGACTTAAAGATAACTTCGGCTTCTTTTAGACCATTGGCTTCTAGCGTAGCGCCAGTAGAAACCAAGTCAGCGATAGCATCTGCTAGACCAGCTCGAGGCGCAACTTCTACAGAGCCTGTCAGCATACAAGTTGAGAACGGTACACCCGCGTCATCCATGTAAGCTTTAAGCAGTTGCGGGTAAGTCGTTGCGATGCGTTTGCCTGCTAGATCTTGAGGACCGTTATATTCTTCGTCTTTGTCGATTGCGATAGACAAACGGCAGCCGCCAAAATCAAGACGACGAAGCTGAACAAAGTCATAAGGTTCGCCCAAAGCTTTACGGTCTAAACGAACTTCTTCTAATTCATTCTCACCAATAAAACCTAGGTCAACAACACCATCCATAATTAAACCTGGGATGTCATCATCGCGAACTAATAACAAATCAATGGGCATATTTTCAGAATGAACGACAAGACGCTCACCCATTACATTGAATTTCACACCACACTTTTTCAATAGAGCTTGGCTCTCTTTACTTAGGCGGCCTTTTTTCTGAATTGCGATTCTTAAGCGTTGTGTTTGCATTGCTTTATCCCTGTGCCAGATTCGATAATCTAAATATTTTATAAACCAGTAAAACTAAAAAACCCTCGAGAGATTTTGGTCTCCCGAGGGTTTGAAATCTGTTTACACTTTGATTTTCACCTCCGGGAGTATCCTGTCTCCCGGGTATGCGCGCATCTCCCGAAAGACTAAATTGGGTGATGATGGTGATGAATGTTCATTACAAAATTGCGCATACTTATTTCAAGGCTCGTCTTAGTTGCTTTGTTAGTAACCACACTAACCAAGCTGATTCTTTTTTTCAACCCTTAATTTTAAAAAAAATCGAATTGTATAATACAAATAAAAAAGGAGGCCGAAGCCCCCTTTTATTTTATTTTAATTATCAATCAATTAAGCGTTCTGACATGATGCCATTTTTGACTTAGAAAGCCATGACAAAATTGCGCAAACGATAACAAAAGTAATCGACGCAGCAATGAAAGAGAATACGATAGACGCAGTCATACCAAGAGCGATAAAGCCCACGCATGAAACAAGCGCGACTGATAATGCATAAGGCAACTGAGTCGATACGTGATCAATGTGATTACAACGGGCACCTGTCGACGACAGAATGGTCGTATCAGAGATTGGTGAACAGTGGTCACCGAATACCGCACCTGCCAGCACTGCACTCAACATTGGCAGCATAAGCGCTACGTCTGTTGCACCTGCCATGTCGCCCGCGATAGGGAGCATGATACCAAACGTGCCCCACGACGTACCTGTCGAGAACGCCATTAAGCCAGATAGCAAGAATAGGATGACTGGTAGCCAATGCGGATTAATATTGCCCTGAGCCATAGTCGATAGGTAAGAACCTGTCTTCATGTCACCGATAACAGAGCCGATAGTCCAAGCAAACACAAGGATAAGGATCGCACCAAACATTGACTTCGCACCAATCCAAAGTGTGCGGCCAATTTCCGCCATTGGGATGCCTTGCTTAAGTACAGTAAATAGTGCAACCGCAAGGCCCAGCAAGCTACCGTAAACTAAAGAAGTACCTACATCAGTGTTCTCGAACGCACCAAGGAGCGCAAACTCTTTACCGTCAGCGGCTAGGGCCTGCCCACCTGTGTAAAGCATAGAAGCGATCGTAGCAATGATAAGCGTAACGATAGGGAGAACTAGGTCAGAAACTTTACCCTTCTCGCTTTCACGAATATCTAGCTCTTCGTTTAGTTCATGTGCTTCTTGCGTGTCGTTTTCTTTGTCTTTTTCAAAACCACGGCCCTGAGAGGCTGCAATTTCGTGCTCACGCATTTTACCGATATCAAGACCGAACCACGCTACTGCAAATACCATAAGTAGAGCAAATACAGCATAGAAGTTCATTGGAATAAGACGAACATACGCACCGAGTGCTGAGTATTCAGTGATGCCGTGTGACACCAAGATACCGCCGATGATCGTAATGATGTAAGCACCCCAGCTTGAAGCAGGCATAATCACACACATAGGAGCTGCGGTGGAGTCTAGAATGTACGCCAGTTTAGCGCGAGACACATAGAAACGGTCTGTTACTGGACGAGAAATCGCACCAACAGCAAGACTATTAAAGTAATCGTCGACAAAAATGAACACGCCTAAGAAGGCAGCAAGAAGTTTAGAGCCACGTTTACTTTTAACTCGTGTTTGCGCCCATTCAGCGAAAGCGCGAGTACCACCAGATAGCGTCAATAGCGCCGTTGTCATACCTAAAAGAATTAGGAAACCGACAATACTCATGTTCCAAGTGTTAAGACCGCCGTCTTCAATAAAGACAGAAGAAACTTGAGCACTCACATAACCTATCGTGTTACCGATAGACCAATCATTAAGCAGAATCGCACCAAGTACGATACCTACACCAAGAGAAACTAATACGCGTCGAGTTAAAATCGCCAGTGTCAAAGCGACAATCGGCGGTAGTAACGAAACAGGAGAATGTGCAAAATCTATTAAATTCATGATCTTCAAAAACCAAAGTTTGGCTAGAGATCTACTGCAGACAAGTCACGTAGCATACGGTACGTGCTCATGTTGAACTTAGCGACAGGGAAGCGAACACTCCACCCAACCCTACAGTAGCGCTCCATAGTTTAATGTAAATATACTATGGCAGTGTTGTTCCTTTCAGAGACAACCCCAGCAAGTGGTTTTGATAGGCCACTTACTTCGGCAATCTTCGCCTTCCACTATTATTCATTGGCATCACCCCAATAATAGCTACTCTTCGAGACTGCACCTCTACGGCAACAACAAATAATTAACCATTAATTGTACAAATTAACAACAAATTATCTGCAATATTGCATCAGGTGACAGCCATTGTACTCATGAAGACCTCCAATGCAACACATCAAACTAAATTAAATGAATAAATAATCGCAATTTTGATTTATAAATAGAATGTGAGCCACCTATAGATTGAGCAACTGCAATCACGACAATGCTGTCTTTTATGAAACTTTATTACTACCATCAATTCTTCATGTTTTGTGCTCTAACAATAAATGAAAGAAATATGACATTCGGTTTTCCCTCTTTTCCTACTTTTCTGTCAGATTGAGAGAAATAGAATTCAACATATAAATAAAGAAACCACTAATCGAGAAAAACGCAGTATCTATAATGAAAAAACTGAGGTTAAACTCAATTAAGAATTCATATCTGTAAATTAATATTGCTTTATTACGAAAAAACCCAAGAAATTTAATCTAAATCATGAATTAGCATTTGCACATATGAGAAAGATAAAGTTAAATATAAGGACTCTATGTTTTATTTCTCGTTTAGCATTTAATTAATCGTATCGATAACTAGTGTTGAACCTTTTAACCTATTAATAGGAATCGTTATGTCAGAGCTGACTAAAACACTTCTAAATATCCGTAGCCTTCGTGCATTCTCTCGTGAGCTGACTCTAGAACAATTGGAAGAAGCTCTAGATAAATTAACTATCGTTGTTGAAGAGCGTAAAGAAGCTGAAGAAGCTGACCGCGCAGCACTTGCTGAGCAAGAAGCAAAACTTGCAGCTATCGCTGAGCAAATCGCTCAAGACGGTATCGACGTTGAAGCACTAATCAGTGCACTATCTGGCGAAACGAAGACTAAAGCGAAAGCTAAACGCGCTCCTCGTCCAGCTAAGTACAAGTACACTGACACTAACGGCGAAGAAAAAACTTGGACGGGTCAAGGTCGTACACCTTCATCAATCCAAGAGCAACTTGATGCAGGTAAATCTCTAGACGATTTCCTAATCTAATAAAAGATTTATGAAATTAAAAAAGGTTCCCAAATGGGAACCTTTTTATTTATCTGTAAATAGATACAAAAATGGCGCATTTGGAATGCGCCATTTTTCGTATGCTAGGAATTACCTAATTCAACGTGATTAATTAACGTTCCCAGTATGCTTCTTCCAAACTATCTTCACGCTCCGGCAGGCCGCGAGAAAGACGTGGAGAGTGTTGAACTAACACTTCATAACTTGCACGGTTTGCGTATTTACAAACTTGAGAGAATGAAGAGTAAGTTAAATACTCATTGCTGTGCTTGCTTGAGTTAGGCACATTTTCTTTGTGGTATTTATTTGCCGCCATATCATGAAGAACTGCAGACAATGCCGCATCACCTGCGCCATTGGTGTTCTTAATTTTTTCTGGGCCACCCATGTATGGAGAGATATGTGAATATACTTTAATTGCATTCTCGCACGTATCTTTCTTCGCTGGGCGACTAAATTCGAAACGGTTAAATTCAGCAATAGAACCAGGAAGTAATGGCAAAGAAGTTTCACGTTTCGCGCTATCTTCAGTGTAACCAGCCATAAATAGGCCAACAGGGCCAGAAGTACAAAGCACTAGATCAGCCCAATCTAACGTTTTATCCGATGCTGCTAGAGGATCAGATTCGCCCGTTAATGCTTCCGCTTCATCTTCATTCATTGCAACAACAGAAACGTTATCGCGAATAAACTCTTGCCAGAATGTAGGGTCATCTTGAATAACGAATTTGGTACCTAGCGTTAATACAACAGGTACATCGTGTTTCTTCGCGTATTCAATCGCACGCATCGTTGCTTCCGGCATTGGGTCGCCTTCTTTACAACGAACAAGGTATGCAGTCAGTACTAAAGCCGACGCACTCTTGAAAATCTTTTCAGGGATATTGTCTGGGTGAAGTTGGTTCATTTGACCTTCGCTGATAGCGAAAGTACGTTCACCGTCTTCAGTAATAAGAGCAAAACAACGACCAATTGCACCCTCAACACCTTGTAGGTAGTTCAGATCCATGCGGCTTGATGTGTTACATAAGTAACGGTAACCGTAGCTGCCGATTTTGATATCTTGGCTCATTACACCCAGAAGCGTTGAGCGGTCATCTGCCAACACAGAATAATTGTGTAGCGTATTACCAATCGTGCCACCTGCATACTCATTGGTAATTAGGCATTCTTCTTTTAATTGTTGATAAAGCGCTTCTGCTGTTGCGTCATCAATTACCAACGAGTGTCCTTTACTCAAACCGTACTTTTCAATCACATCCGTTGTAACTTTCGCCTCAATATCAACCAGAGTCTGATCAATACCAATGATGTGAGTGCGCGTCATCTTTTTGCTTTCTTGTGCTTGGCTCACCAATGGGTCACGAGCATGAACAGGAAAATAGTGCTTCGATTTGCGTTGTCCAGGAAATTTCATATTGTTAGTCTGAGTAAGGGATGAAAAGGAGAACGGATTCTATACCGCTGACAATAAAGCAGCAATAAAAGCGATTATAGCAAACGTTTGCACCCTGCTTTTTATTTTCTAGCGCTCTATTCGCCTTCCATGAAACCCAAATCAGGCAGCTGTTCGAGGTGTTCGGTATAGCGCTTTAGATTGAATTCACCTTCATTTTTCATCACATCGAAAATCTCGATAGACATAGCACACGCCATCATCGCAACCGCATCTTCACGTGGTGTGCCAGTCATCATCAAACGCATTAACGTCTCTTTGACTTTAATAGGGTTACCATCTTCAAGTTGATTCTCTACAATTTCAATCAACTCAGCTTCTTGCATAAATTGGTTTTCTTCAGTCATTTGATTTTTCCTCTTGGATTTTTGCCAACTATGCCATATATAACCCTTCTATACTTATCGAATTTAACGCTCACGTTCGTATTTGGATAAATTTAAGCCAAAATCGAAGTGTGATTTCGATCTCGGATCTGTCACCGGTCTGTGGATTCTGTTAGAATCTGCGTCCCGTTTATTTAAGTGGTGTTTAGTAATGTCTGATAACAGCCAAAAGAAAGTCATCGTCGGTATGTCCGGCGGCGTTGATTCATCTGTTTCTGCGTATCTTCTAAAGCAACAAGGCTACCAAGTAGAAGGCCTGTTCATGAAGAACTGGGAAGAAGATGACAACGAAGAATATTGTACAGCAGCAGAAGACCTTGCTGATGCTCAAGCAGTATGTGACAAGCTGGGCATTCACCTACACACCATCAACTTTGCTGCTGAGTACTGGGATAACGTATTTGAGTACTTCCTTGCAGAATACAAAGCTGGTCGTACACCAAATCCAGACATTCTTTGTAACAAAGAAATCAAGTTCAAAGCATTCCTAGAGTTCGCTGATGAAGTGCTTGATGCAGATTACATTGCAATGGGTCACTACGTACGTCGCTCATTCCCAGAGAACGCTTTATCTGGTGAAGAACAGGAAAAACCACAGATGCTACGTGGTCTCGATGGCAACAAAGATCAAAGCTACTTCCTGTACACATTAAGCAACGAGCAAATTGCACGTAGCCTATTCCCTGTTGGTGACCTAGAGAAGCCAGAAGTTCGCCGCATTGCGGAAGAGCAAGATCTAATCACCGCGAAGAAGAAAGACTCGACGGGTATTTGTTTCATCGGTGAGCGCAAGTTCACTGAGTTCCTCGGTAAATACCTACCTGCGCAACCTGGCAACATTGAAACACCAGAAGGCGAAGTGATTGGTCAACACCAAGGCCTGATGTACCACACGCTTGGTCAGCGTAAAGGTCTTCACATCGGTGGACGTAAAGGCGGCGGCGGTAACGAAGACCCATGGTTCGTTGGCGAGAAAGATCTAAAGCGTAATGTTTTGATTGCGGTACAAGGTAAAGACCACCCGATGCTAAAATCAGAAGGCCTACTTGCATCACAACTTCACTGGGTAGATCGTGAACCAATTCGCGATGTTATGAAGTGCACAGTGAAAACACGTTACCGTCAGGAAGATATTCCTTGTACAATCATCCCTATCGATGATGAGAACATTAAGGTGATCTTTGACGAACCACAAATTGCCGTGACGCCAGGTCAATCGGCCGTGTTCTACAAAGATGACGTGTGCCTAGGTGGCGGCATCATCGAGCAACGCATTAAATATTCTCAAGCTTAGGAGTCGTTACGTGGCGAATACACTTTATGACCGTACTATCGCTTTCGCAGGCATTTGCCAAGCTGTTGCATTGGTTCAACAGGCAGCGAAAGACGGACATTGTGATCAAGATGCCTTTGAAACGTCAATTAACGCCATTATCAATACAAACCCAGCGAACACTATTGGTGTCTTTGGTCGTGAATCCGACTTAAAGCTGGGTCTTGAGTGCTTAGTGAAAGGGATTGATAGCACCCCGTCAGGGAGTGAAGTTACTCGCTACATCATTAGCCTAATGGCATTAGAGCGCAAGCTAACAGGCCGCAACGATGCAATGTCACAACTTGGTGACCGTATCCAAATGGCTCAGCGTCAAACGGAACATTTTGAATTGCTGGACGATCAAATGATCAGCAACCTAGCAAGCATTTACTTGGATGTTGTTAGCCCTATCGGCCCTCGCATTCAAGTTACCGGTACCCCATCCGTGCTGCAACAAACCTCTAACCAACACAAAGTTCGCGCGTTGTTGTTATCAGGTATCCGTAGTGCAGTACTCTGGCGCCAAGTTGGCGGTAAACGTCGCCACTTAATCTTTGGACGCAAAAAGATGGTCGAGCAAGCACAAATTCTTCTTGCTCGTATGTAATAAGGTAATAAATAAGCAGCTCGCGTTTATCGCGAGCTCATTTTTTTCTACCAAAACAAATCCCGCGCAAACGTTTGCGCAATATTCGTGACAATTGCCACAGTTATTGGTATAAAGCTCACGAAATTTAGAAACCCAATTCAGGAGAACATCATGGAACTGTCAGCATTGACTGCTGTTTCACCAGTAGACGGTCGTTACGGAAGCAAGACAATTGCGTTACGCGAAATTTTCAGTGAGTACGGTCTACTTAAGTACCGTACTATCGTTGAAATCCGCTGGCTACAAAAGCTTGCTGCTACTGCTGAAATTGCAGAAGTGCCAGCGTTTAGCATAGAAGCAAACCAATTCCTAGACGACCTTGCTGCAAACTTCTCTGAAGAAGATGCGCGCCGTATCAAAGAGATCGAGCGTACAACTAACCACGACGTTAAAGCGGTTGAGTACTTCCTCAAAGAGAAAGTAGCAGACGTTCCTGAACTGCACGCAGTAAACGAGTTCTTCCACTTTGCATGTACTTCTGAAGACATCAACAACACATCACACGCTCTAATGCTTAAAGAAGCGCGTGAAACTGTGATTCTTCCAGAAATTCGCAACCTAATCGACGCAATCAAAGCGCTTGCTGTTGAATACCGCGACATCCCACTTCTGTCTCGTACACACGGCCAGCCAGCTTCTCCATCTACAATGGGTAAAGAAATGGCAAACGTGGCGTACCGTATGGAGCGTCAATTCAAGCAAATCGAAAACGTTGAGATCCTAGCAAAAATCAACGGTGCAGTAGGTAACTACAACGCACACCTTTCTGCTTACCCAGAGCTAGATTGGCACCAGTTCTCTGAAGAATTCATCACTGAATCTCTAGGCGTAACTTGGAACCCTTACACAACTCAGATCGAGCCTCACGATTACATCGCAGAACTATTCGATGCGGTTGCACGCTTCAATACAATCCTGATTGATTTCGATCGTGACGTTTGGGGTTACATTGCACTAGGCCACTTCAAGCAAAAAACCATTGCTGGTGAGATCGGTTCTTCAACAATGCCCCACAAAGTTAACCCAATCGACTTTGAAAACTCTGAAGGTAACCTAGGCCTTGCGAACGCAGTATTCGGTCACCTAGCACAGAAACTGCCTATCTCTCGTTGGCAACGTGACCTTACTGACTCTACGGTTCTACGTAACCTTGGCGTTGGTGTTGGCTACGCAATCATCGCTTACACTTCAACGCTAAAAGGCATCAGCAAGCTAGAAGTAAACCGTGAAGCGCTTCTTGCTGAACTCGACAAGAACTGGGAAGTACTAGCAGAGCCAGTGCAAACCGTAATGCGTCGTTACGGCATCGAGAAGCCATACGAGAAGCTAAAAGAGCTGACTCGTGGTAAACGTGTAGACGGCGAAGCAATGCGTAACTTCATTGACGGTCTTGAGCTTCCTGAGCACGAGAAAGCACGCCTGAAAGAGATGACACCAGCTAACTATATCGGTCAAGCAATCGAGCTGACAGACAAGCTGTAAGATTCGGGATTCGGGATTCAGGATTCAGGATTCAGGATTCAGGATTCCAAAAAAATTGTGAGGGTTGACGTGAAAGCATCAACCCTTTCTTTATTTTAGGGGTAACAGGCTTCGCCCCACAGAACGCTACGCTTCGGGGTAAGGGATAAGACTCGATTATATCCATTCAAAAGGCATCTTTGCCAACACTTCCAAAGTTAAGCTTCCCTTTACTAAAATACTAGTTCCTCACTCTCGGTTCCTAGAGCGAAGCGCTCCCGCAGCTCGATTCTTTATTTCTATTGCCTCTGGAAGAAAAGAGTAATCGTCCCTACTTCAACGCCAAATTTCTTAATCTTGGTGAGATTAAACACGTGCATTTCATCCTGGCGATAAAGCCAATCATCAAACGACACCATGATAGTTGAATCATCCATTTTCAACTCGAAGTCATATTGCCATTGCAGCGCATTACCCGTCTCTTTACCGGTCGCTACACCAATAATGTCGTCCGCTTTCCCTTGATAAGTACCATCTTCGAGTCTGGTAATGACCCATATACGCTGGTCAAGCTCGCCATCATCAAAGACAAAATCTTCCACCAGTGTTAGCTCATTGCCTTTCACTGTACCGACGATGTCGACCTCGAAGCGACGCGTTTGCTTATCGGTGTAATCCTGCACCATTCCCCATGCTTTGACATCACCTTCGAAATAGCCGAACAAATCGAAGGCTGGAGTAGCGGGTTGGTAATTGTCGATATCAGCAGAACACGCGCCAAGCAGTGTTACCGCTGCGACAATCGAAGTTTTTAAGATACGCTTTAGTACTTTCACTACCTTACCTGCCCAATAAGTTGTTTACGAAGTTTAGGAAATTCAGTTTTTGGTGATAACCAAATAGATAGAAACGCATCATTGAGTCGCTCATCCTTAACATAACCAACTATCTGATAAGGCTTGCTGCCCGCTTGTCGATAGATAAGTCGCCCTGTTTTTCCATCAGTGAGGTAGGTAAGCTCATCGCCTTTTTTGATATTAGGGAACATGGTGCCAAATTTAGAGATCCAAGCCTGACGGTAAGCTTGCGTGAAACCAAGCTTTTGCCATTGTTCATCCGTCACATCAAGAAGTTGCTGCTTGCTAATGTCTCTTTGATAATTAATTTCGAGCGCAAATGGGTGAGGAGAAACGTCATTAGAGACGAGGTACTGTCCGTCTGGCGCTTTCAAGGTTGACTTATAAACATCAAAAACGAACCAAGTAAGTTGTGCTTCTCCAACCGTTTGCCACAGCTGCCACATCGGTAAAGCGCTTGTTCCTGTAATCGTCTGAGCTTGTGAAGGCATCACAAAAAGTAAAGCCGTCATCAACAAACTGTTAGTCAGGTTCTGTTTCCAATTTCTCTTCAAGCTTTTCATTTCCGTATACCCTGAGTATCAAAAGCATTACTAAACTCCATTCGACAAACAAAATTGCGAGGGTAATGCTTGTGTTGAATCCAAATTCAACGGCTTGGAGCTTGTAACCAGCAAAGTAGCTCGCTGTTCCTCCGATGCCGCCTACTACTGATACGTAGTTTTTTGGGAAACGGTACAAAATTGACTTGAGTTGGTAGGCATACCAAGAAAATAAAACCCACAAGCAGACAAGCCACATGGGCAACCAAACAGTTGGGAATAGGAGGACAGACAGTTGCTTGTTGAGAGTGTCAAGTACCAAGCCCATGAACACGACTATGGCAACACTTTTGAGAGCGAAGGGCTCGACTCTCCAACAATACACCAACGTTAGTAACGTAAGCACTAACGTCAGCCATTGCCATTGATAGGTTCCAAGCACGGCGGCGAACCAGCAGAGTTGGAACCATGTTGATGCAATAAACAGTCTCATAAAGGGTTACGGACGTTGAAAAGTCATATGCACAGCACTGATGGTTCGAGCTAAAAAGCCCCCTTCACAGTAGCTCAAGTAGTAGCGCCACATTCGTACAAATCGGTCATCGTAGCCAAAGCTTCTGACTTCATGCTCTGCTTGATTGAATCGGAAATGCCATTCATTAAGCGTTTTCGCATAATCTAGACCGATATCGAACAAATCTCGAGTCACCAAATCACTGTGCTTGGTTGTCGCTTGTGTTAACGATGTTACCGAAGGTAGAAAGCCCCCAGGGAAAATGTACTTTTGAATAAAATCGACGTTGTTGCTGTAGTAATCGTAACGCTGGTCAGCAATAGTTATCGCTTGAATGGCCATCAAACCACCTGACATCAGCAAAGATTCACATTTCTTAATGTACGACGGCAAGAACTGTTTACCGACCGCTTCGATCATTTCAATAGAAACCAACTTATCGTACGTTCCGGTTAAGTTTCTATAATCTTCTTTCAGCAGCGTTACTTTGTCTGTTAAGCCACGCTCTTTGATTTTCTGCTCAGCGTAAGCATGTTGCTCTTCAGAGATGGTTGTCGTCGTAACTTTACAATCGTATTGCTCGGCCATGTAGATCGCCATAGCGCCCCACCCTGTGCCAATCTCGATAACATGATCGCTAGGTTTGAGTTCGAGCTGTTGGCACAAACGATCCATCTTATTGATTTGTGCCTGTTCCAATGAGTCGCTCTCTTGGTTATACAGTGCTGATGAATACAGCATGTTGGTGTCAAGAAACGCTTCATAGAGGTTATTACCCAAATCGTAATGTGCGTGTATATTCTTGCGCGAATTCTCTTGAGAGTTTCGGTTTGTCCAGTGACTAAATTTATACAATATCTTAGTCAACCAACTGCCTTGCTCTTCAAGTCTATCGAGGGCTCGCATGTTGAGCGCCATTAGCTTCATCAGTGCAGTCAAATCTGGGCTATCCCACCAGCCGTCCATGTAAGCTTCACCCGCTGCAATGCTCCCGCCTTGCAAAATGCGGGAGTAAAAACCAGGATGCTTCACCTCTATCGTTGCGACGACGGGCGAACCTTTGTAATCACCATTTGGTGTAGAAAATCTCTCACTGCGCTCGGTTGTTTCTGTCTTGAAGCTTTCAATCACAGTTAAGCAGCCGATTTCCATTTTCTGTAGACACTGAAAAAGAACCCCACGAGCCGCTTTTTGTGTCGTCGTCAATTCTCGCGGCATCGCCATAGAAGTCGTGTTTAACATGCAGAGTTCTCCTTATGCTTATTATTTTTCTCGTCTTCACTCACTTGCTCAGGTACAGCTGTGTCTGGTTGAGCATACTTAGGGTGTGAGTAAAAAGGCGCGCCTTTAACCCAGAGTTTTAGTGCGTGCCAATAAATGCCAACCATTACTTTTACCGTTTGAATCGGTGTAACGATCAAGCACTTAAGTAAGCTTTTACTCAGAAAAGGTTGCCCTTTCATCGCCATCGTCGCGTCAAAGTGTTTTTCGCCTTTGTGACACTCGAGATGGATATTAAGTTTGTCGGTCAACGGTTTTATCTTCCAATGGTAACGCTGGTCGATAGGGTTAAATGGCGAGACGTGAAATGCTTTGTCTTGTTCCCAACCAAAGTGTTCATCATCCTTATCCGCAGCAACCGCGTAATAATGGCATTCATTCCAAGGGGTATTGCTCACTTCTGCGAGAAGGTACTGCCATTCGCCTTTATTATCGTAAACGTAGTAAAAGTTCACAGGGCTAAAATAAAGACCGAGATAGCGCAAGTGGCAAACAGCAATAACTTTCCCCGAACAACGAACACCGGTTAATGTTTCAACTTTTCTTTGTACTGCTGATTTAATGCAACCTTCACCAATGTAATCGCTGCGCTTGAAACGAGCCCAGTGCCACCAACGTGAACCAAAGCCCCATACATTCTTCTCTAACTCGACAAGCTCATCGACATCAATCGCAGGCATGAACAGAGAGTAGTTCAGTTCATGCTTAACTGGGGTAAATCGGCGATGACGAACATTGCCAATAAATAGTCTGCTGTTCATCTCGCTCCCCATATCATGCCGCGCCTTTTTCAAAAGGAACCACATTTTGATCGCGGTACTTTTCTTCCAAGCCTTTCACTACGTCAAGAGCACTACGTACACCATCTTCATGGAATCCGTTGTACCAATAAGCGCCACAGAACCAAGAGCTTTGCTTTCCTTGCATCTCATATTTGCGCTGCTGCGCTGCTATCGACTCCGTGGTAAATACAGGGTGATGATAAGTGAATGAGCGTAGAATCTTGTTTGGGTTGATTTGATTGCTACTGTTCAACGTTACGCAAAACGTATGCTCTGATTGAACGTGCTGAAGAATGTTCATGTTATAAGTCAGCGAAGGTAGACGTTGCTGCTCGCCGTCACTGCCATCCAACAAATAGTTCCATGCCGCCCACGCCGCCTTGCGTTTTGGCAACAAACTAGTGTCCGTGTGTAAAACCACTTCATTCGCTTGATAAGTCATATTGCCCAAAATATCTTGTTCTAGAGGCGAGATTTCATCGAGCATTTTCATCGCTTGATCACTGTGACAGGCGAAGATAACGTCATCAAACCAATACGTCTCACCATGTACCTGAACACCTACACCGTTGTCACTTCTAACGACTTTCTCAACCGGGCTATTGAGTCGAATTTTATCTGCAAAGCCTTTGGTCAGTGGTGGGATGTAAGCGCGCGAACCCCCTTTTATTACATACCATTGCGGTCGGTTAGTCACATCTAACAAACCGTGGTTTAAGAAGAAGCGTAAGAAGAACATGAGTGGAAACGCACGCATGTCCGCTAACGTCGACGACCAAATCGCGGCACCCATCGGCAATATATAATTGTCAGAAAAGAAAGGACTGAATTTGTGCTCGTCAAGAAACTCGCCCAGCGTCTGTGAATCTGTTGATTGCTCATTGGCAAAACGTTTTGCCAGCTTGTTGAAGCGAAGAATTTCGAAAATGAAACGATAAAATTTGGGGTTTGCCCAGTTACGCTTTTGCGCAAACAGCGTTGAAACCGTATGGCCGTTATACTCTAACCCGTTGCTGTCATTTCGTACGCTGAAACTCATTTGTGTTGGTAACCCTTCCACACCTATCTCGTTCATCATTTGGATGAAATTAGGGTAAGTACGGTCGTTGTAAACGATAAACCCAGTGTCAATAGCGTAGTCTTTGCCAGCAACGTTCACATCGACAGTGGCTGTGTGTCCACCAATGTAGTCGTTGGCCTCAAATAACGTCACGTCATGTTCTTTGTGTAAGTAGTAACCGCAAGTCAGGCCAGAAATACCCGTTCCAATAATCGCGACTTTTTTTCTTCCTACCGTGTTCATGCTTCTTCCTTCTTATGATACGAGTTTTGCGGTGAGCCGAGCTTGCCAGCTGTATGGAAGCAACGAGATAAAACGTAGTATTCCGGTGAATCTCGCTGGGAAATAAATATAGCTTTTGCCTGCATCCAATTGTTTTCTGATGGCTTCAGAAGCCTGATTGACCGAGATAATCATCGGCATATCAAACGTGTTTTTGTGTGTTAAAGGGGTTTCTACAAAGCCGGGAAATACGGTTACGACTTTGATGCCTTTCGCTTTCAAATCTACGGCAAGTGTGCGTGCGAAATAACTGACAGCAGCTTTCGATGCTCCGTAGGCTTCAGCGCGAGGCAGCGCGATTTCAGAGGCAATAGAGCCGACGATCACAACACGGTGGCCGCGTTCGAATTGCGACTGGCACGCTTCGACACAATTCGCGACACCAACGACATTAACGTTCATAACACGCGCCATAAGTTGTGCATCTACCAAACCGTCATCCATATATTCACAGTCTCCCGCATTAAGCATCCATGTCTCAGGGGTAAACGGCAACGCATTGAGTGCGGTCTGCGTTTGTTCATAGTCAGTTATATCAAATCGCAATGTAGCGATATTTTGAGATGAAGCTTCTAGCTCTGACAGAACCGCTTGATTCCGACCACAAGCGATGACCTTCCATCCAGCTAGGGCGTAATCGAGTGCGAGTTGTTTGCCGATACCCGACGTTGCTCCAGTTATCAAAACCGACTCTGTCATTGCCCTAACCTCTGCTTAATGGTTCTCACTACTGACCCTAGCAAAGGTAAGTTTTCATAAAGCATCTCACCCAAATCGAAATAGTCTCGGTGATAAATAACCTGTCCCTCGCAAAATTTAAGATGCGATACGCCGTTAACAAGGATCGGGGCGCCTTTCTGCAACTTTGGATGCTGAAGATCCATCGTCCATGTCAAGAACCCAGTTTCTCCAACTTGTTGGTGATCATGAATAACAAAGTCGCAGCGTATTACATTGGAATATAGCGACTGAAAATAATCAGAAAGCGCAGGCCATCCCTCTAGGCGATGAGCAGCATCTTCAAACACCACATCCTGGTGGTATACCCCTTCAAGCAAATGCAAATTCGCTTTGCTCAACTTCTGATATATGTTGCCAACTGACTGAATGTCCATTTCTATACTCCTACGCTACTTCAACAGTTGTACAAAATTATTATATGTACAAGATAGACCAAACAAGAAAAGTTGTACAAAAATATTTTTGTATAACTTTGTTTCTGTAGAGTGATACGTGATGAAGTACGGTAGCGATCAACAGAAACAAAAAAAGGCTTGGTTAAAAAACCAAGCCTTTTCATAGGATTAACTATTTATCTGCTGAATAATTACGAGCAGTTAGTATTGTTGGCTACGAAGTGCAGCAATGCGCTTGTCTAGTGGTGGGTGGCTCATAAGAAGCTCTGTGATAGATTGCTTACCATTGATACCAAACGCCATCATTGTGCCGTCTAGTTGAGATTCGTGGCTCATCTTCAAGCGCTCAAGCGCAGCAATCATCTTCTCTTTACCGACCAATTGAGCAGCACCCGCATCAGCGTGGAATTCACGGTGACGGCTGTACCACATGGTTAGGAAGCTTGCTAGGAAACCGAATACCAGTTCTAGCACCATTGAAATACCAAAGTACACCATCATGTTAGTGCCTTGGCCTTCTTCATCATCATTAGATGCCACGATGTTTGCGATAAAGCGAGACAGGAAGATAACGAATGTATTCACCACGCCTTGCATCAATGTCATGGTTACCATGTCGCCATTAGCAATGTGACTCACTTCGTGTGCCAATACTGCTTCAGCTTCATCACGCGTCATGTTGTGTAACAGACCAGTAGAAACCGCAACCAGAGAGTCATCGCGCTTTGCGCCTGTCGCAAATGCGTTGATATCTGCAGCATCGTAAATTGCCACCGTTGGCATACCAATGCCCGCTTGTTGAGCTTGACGACCAACAGTTTCCAACAACCAATGCTCAGTCTCATTACGTGGGCTCTCGATGACCATACCGCCAACAGAACGTAGCGCCATGCCCTTCGACATCATTAATGAGATAAACGCACCACCAAAGCCGAACACTGCGGCCATGACAAGTAGACCAGATAGACTGCCTGGTTGCATTCCAGTTACAGCGTAAACAATATTCAGAACAACACTAAGAACCAGCACAACGGCTAGGTTAGTTGCTAGGAATAACATAATTCGCTTCATTACTTTTCTCCGAGGAAGCTTATCGTTTTTTAGAACAGGTTGTTTTTCAAGACACCTATTTTTAAAACGGATTATTATAAGAACACCTTGTTATAAGAAACAGAACGCTACAAAAGGCATTTCTGCTTGGTTTTGTGTTCCGTTGCGTTATAGATATAGTCTATCCGCGATAAAAACAAGGTTAAGCAATAAATTGCAACATTTGTTTTCGAGACTGAAATAATACATACCTTTTTACACTCTTAAATCAGTACTTTATCGTCGGTATAGACTTTGGTCTTATTGTGCGACTTTCTGTACATGCTAAATTCGGGTCAGATGAACGAAACGGAGCATGCTCTAAAGGACAATAAAGCAGCTCTAAACTTCCATGTCTTGAGGAAAAAATCATGGTAGAAACTAACGACTATCAAATGGCTATCGATTTACTTTGCTGTCACCTAGGTATCTCAGAGGATGAGGCAAAACAGCAACTGGGTATTTCAACAGAAGCTCAAATGGCAAAACGTGTTTCTGAAACACAGTCGGCTTTGATGGGTCTGAGCCAAGAAAAATAACCCAAACCATTATCTGGCATTCAGACACAAAGATTTACATGAAAAAAGGGCTGCGTGATGCAGCCCTTTTAGTTTCTAACGAGAACTCAGCAATTAGACGTTCAATATTGGGTCCACATTAATGTATTTGCCCAACTCTTTACGTTTTGCACTCGGGATGTAAGGGATCTCTCCGAGTTTTGGCGCATCTAGGCGTTCTTCTAGCATATCGATGATTTCTGCATAGTGCTCAGTGCCTGGGTTTACTCGGTTTGCTACCCAACCCACAAGATTTAGACCATCTGCCTTGATGATTTCAGCCGTAAGCAGGGCATGGCTTAAACAACCTAACTTAATACCCACAACTAAAACCACTGGCAACTGCTCTTGCTGCACCCAAGTCGACAGGCTGTCTGTATCAGACACAGGCACACGCCAACCGCCCGCACCTTCTACAAGAACAATGTCAGACTGTTCTTTGTGCTGTGCCAGTTTATCGCTCAATACTTCGTATTTAATCTCTACATTTTCATGTTTAGCGGCGATGTGAGGAGAAGCGGGTAGTTCCAAAGCGTATGGATTCACATCGTCATATGCGATCTCTAGCGTTGCCGCTTTCTGTAGATGTAACGCATCCGAATTACGCCAGCCTTGCTCAGTTTTATCGCTTCCTGCAGCCACTGGTTTGTAACCAATGGTATTTAGGCCTTTTGCAGCCAATGCTTGCAAAATGGCTTTAGACGCTACGGTTTTGCCTACATCAGTATCCGTACCAGCAATAAAAAAAGCATCAATCATAGATGTATTACTCCAAAACAAACCTGATAACTTGCAGGTAGAAGACCTTGATCATTTCTAAATGCTTGGTACGCGCCCTCAACTTGCAACAAAGTGCGACGGCTCGTTAGGCCATGTGAGCGCCCGCTTACGTGATTTGCACCAATGCCTTTGAGATCACGCATGACAGAAAACGCTGAATCGTACCAAACTGTGATGGGGGTCAAGTCTAGATGATGGTTGTGGCACCAAGATTGCGCTAACGCAATTTTTACCTGATTGTGGGTAATAAAGTTATTCACGTGTTGATATGCATCAATTTTTGACCACGATTCGCGCAACTCATACAGAGAGCCATCCATTAGTGTCGAAAAGCAGCCAGTGCCTCCCTTTTTTAACACACGACGAATTTCTCTAAGTGGGTAACTGAGATCCGCACACCACTGCAATGCCAAGCTGGAGAAAACATAATCAAAACTATCGTCCTCAAAAGGCAAATTTTCAGCATCAGCTAACTGGTACTGCATTTGCTGTGTACCACAACGCTGCTTCGCTTTATCTAACATAGCTTGTGAGATATCACCACAAACCACTTCGGCGCCACGTTGTTGGAGCAGTTGAGAGAAGTAGCCCGTACCACACCCCAAGTCTAAGATTCGTTTATTGGTTAAGTCGTCAGGCAGTTTTTGTAATAGTCTTTGTCCCACATCACGTTGAAACGCGGCATGCCGGTCGTAGGTATCTGCTGCTTTGCCAAAAGACGACGCTATCGCCTCTTTATCTTGAAGGAAACTGTCTAACGCAATGTGCTCTGCATTATCCATTACAGCGCTCCTAATGCTTGTTTCAGTGCCATTGAAAGCGTTTGTATTTGTTCTTTAGTGTGATTGGCTGTCAGTGTAATTCGGAGTCGTGAGGTCCCTTGCGGGACCGTTGGTGGCCGAATCGCGCTCACCCAAATACCGTTTTGACGACAAGCGCTTGCAACCTGCAAAGCCAGTTCAGGTTCACCAATCATAAATGGCTTAATCGAGGTTTGCGTTTCGACAAAACCGTCGAGATCGCTGACACTGTCTCGATACACTTCACTTAATTCTGTAAGCTTTTCACGTCGCCACGACTGCTCTTGAATCATCGAGACAGCATGTGTCAGCGCGAAGGCTTGTGCTGGAGGCATCGCCGTAGAATACACATGGTGACGAGCAAACTGGGTTAAAAAGTCTCCCGTTGCATGGTCACATAAAATAGCAGCGCCAGACATTCCAAATGCTTTGCCGAAGGTAACGATCAATATCTCGGGCTTAATCATCGCCAATTCGCAAGAGCCACCACCAGATTCACCAAGCACTCCAATCCCATGAGCGTCATCGACAGCAAACCAAGCATCATGACTGCGAGTGACTTCAGTTATATCGTTGAGCGGCGCACAGTCACCGTCCATGCTGAATACCCCTTCAGTCACAACTAGATGGTTGTCTTCGCTATTCAACAGCGATTTTAGATGCTCGATATCGTTATGCTTGAAGCGCTTCATTTTAGCTGGAGATAACGCCCCAGCCTCCATCAAAGACGCGTGGTTCAAACGGTCTTGAATCAGCACATCTGATTTTTCTAGCAGAGTAAAAAGCAACGCTTGATTCGCACTAAACCCAGAGCCAAACAGAATTGCTCTGTCGTAGCCCAACCATTCGGTCAGTGCGGCTTCTAAATTGCTGTGTGCTGCACTAAAGCCAGTCACCAATGGCGATGCTCCACTGCCACTTCCGTATACACTTAAACCTTGCTGCCATGCACGAACGAGCGCTTGGTCGTTTGCCAAGCCCAAATAATCATTACTTGAGAAATTAATGTAGCGTCTGCCTTCGTGTTCCAAAACGGACTGGTTACCGGCAAACACCACATTCATAGAACGATTCAACCCTTGCGTTTTACGCTCAACAAGGGCAGATTCGATACGAGATTTAAACGCTGGCATCGTAGAAAAGATCGCCTTTAGTCGGACGTGCAGCAACGCGCTCTACGACGCGATCCAGCAACTCGTTTTCTTCGATTTCATCAGGTTTTTGAGACACCTCTTGGCTGTTGATGCCGAGCTTGTTAAACAGCATCATGTCCTTGTCTTCAGAAGGGTTTGGCGTGGTCAGAAGTTTGCAGCCATAGAAGACGGAGTTTGCACCAGCCATAAAGCACAGCGCTTGCATCTGCTCGTTCATATCTTCACGGCCAGCCGATAAACGAACCGCAGACATAGGCATCATAATGCGGGCAATTGCTATCAAACGAATAAAGTCAAAGGGCTCAACGTCATCCACTTCTTCCAGTGGTGTGCCCTTCACCTTCACGAGCATATTGATTGGCACGCTTTCCGGATGTGTTGGTAAGTTAGCCAGTTCCACAAACAAACCTGCTCGGTCATTGGCACTTTCGCCCATGCCGATAATGCCACCAGAACAGATCTTCATTCCGGCATCACGTACGTGAGACAGGGTATCTAAACGGTCTTGGTAAGTACGTGTGGTAATGATGTTGCCGTAAAACTCAGGTGAGGTATCAAGGTTGTGGTTGTAGTAATCCAGACCAGCGGTTGCCAGTTGCTTAGCTTGATCTGGCGTTAACATTCCAAGCGTCATACACGTTTCTAGACCCATGCCCTTCACACCTTTGATCATGTCGGTCAAATGCGGCATGTCACGCTCTTTCGGGTTTTTCCATGCTGCGCCCATACAAAATCGGGTTGAGCCAGCGTTTTTCGCTTTTTGTGCAGCATCGAGTACACGTTCAACTTCCATCAGACGCTCTTTTTCGATGTCTGTGGTGTAACGAGCACTCTGAGGACAGTACTTACAATCTTCTGGACAAGCACCTGTCTTAATCGACAGAAGCGTGCTTACTTGAACATGGTTGGTTTGTTGATATTGACGATGTACAAGCTGCGCTTCGAATAGGAGATCCATGAATGGTTTTTCCATGAGATCGCGCACTTCAGCATGCGTCCAGTTATGACGAACTTCCACGTGTATTCCTTTAGTCACTTTTGTTGTTGTGTTGACAGTCTACTGAGTCTCGATAAACTGTCAACACAACACAAAAGAACAAAGTTTACATCTGTTTATTTTTTAATCTTAATTATTATTGGAATCGCACATGGATCTCGCCTTCGACCGCCAGCATATCTGGCATCCTTACACTTCGACATTGACACCTCTGACCTGCTACCCGGTAGAATCCGCAAACGGTGTTCACATTAAATTGGAAGACGGTACAGAGCTTGTAGATGGCATGTCTTCTTGGTGGTCGACGATCCACGGCTACAACCACCCGCACTTAAATCAGGCCGCTCACCAGCAAATCGATCAGGTCTCCCACGTGATGTTTGGTGGTATTACCCATCAGCCAGCAATCAGTTTGTGTAAGAAGTTGCTATCTCTTGCACCAATTAATCTTGAACATGTATTCCTTGCCGACTCAGGCTCTGTTGCTGTAGAAGTCAGCTTGAAAATGGCGCTGCAATATTGGCATGCGAAAGGCGAACGCAGACCAAAGTTTCTTACTTTGCGACACGGTTATCACGGCGACACTTTCGCGGCAATGTCGGTTACCGACCCAGATAACTCGATGCACTCCCTCTATAAAGGCTTTTTACCTGAGCATATCTTTGCGGAGTCACCAACTTGTGGTTATTGGGATGAATGGGATCCAGAAGATCTTACTGACTTCGAGCACAAGATTGAGACTCACCATAAAGAACTTGCTGCGGTGATCCTAGAGCCTATCGTTCAAGGAGCAGGCGGTATGCGTATCTACCATCCAGAATTTCTCAAAGGCGTACGTAGGCTTTGTGATAAACACGGTTTGTTATTGATTGCAGATGAAATCGCAACCGGATTTGGGCGTACCGGTAAACTGTTTGCTTGCGAACACGCAGATATTCAACCAGACATTTTGTGTGTTGGTAAAGCGCTCACCGGCGGCTACATGACCCTCTCTGCGACTCTGGCGAGCAAACACGTTGCGGATACCGTTTGTGGTGGTGACGCTGGTTGTTTTATGCACGGTCCAACCTTTATGGGTAACCCACTCGCCTGTGCTGTTGCCACTGCAAGTTTGGAATTGATTGAACAAGGTAACTGGCAACAACAAACTCAACAAATAGAAACGCTGTTTTCTGAGTTACTACCAAACCTTGAAGAATACGAGTTGGTGAAGAACACTCGTTGGTTAGGTGCCATTGGTGTTGTAGAAACGCATCGCCCAGTGAATATGGCAACCATCCAGGCTCTCTTTGTTGAACACGGTGTTTGGATTCGCCCATTTGGCAAGCTGATTTATATGATGCCTCCATTTATCAGCAAGCCGGAAGATATTGAGAAATTAGTTAGCGCGATTGATGCGGCGCTTCAACATCAAGATTGCTTCGCTTGATACGTTCTCGACTAATACAAAGAACAAGTTCAGTGAATAAATGCTAAAACGGTTTGAGTATACAACTCAAACCGTTTTCTCTATTCACGTGAAAAAAAGTAAAGTTAACGCAGTTGGCTGTCTTTACTCGCTCGTCGATTAAATAATGCTTGGCGTTGAAACACCAATTCGATTGTTGACTGACATTCGATACACAAACGAACACCTTTCATCGCAAGACGACGCGCTTCCGGAATCTCATCACCACACTCATCGCAATAATGGGCGCTCTCACCCTTTGTGATACTGCCACGAACGCGGGAAATCTCGTCGTCTATTGTGTTTTGAATTTGTTGGCTGACGCTATCGTCGTTTGCCCACCCTACGGCCATAAGCCCTCCTCGTTACTTGAATGAGAAAATCTACTTACCGTGGTAAGGTGGATGATTATATCGATTACAAATAACAAGATAATTAGGGTAAATTCGAAAACACTATTACACTCTGGTAATAATCATTCTGTAATCTCTTGGAAAAGCAATGCAAGGTGACTCATACTCCCTTCCTCACATTCAAAGTACTGCGTTTGCTCAGGTTCTCTCAAAGTAACACTGAGTATCTTCTCTACCTCATCAAACTCCTCGCTAAAGTACTCACTGACTAATATGACGCGCTCACCAACACTAAATTCCAGTGACTTCTCATCTACCAACGCTCGATGGTAATGTTTGACATGATAATCTTTAGGTTTAATGCGCAGTATAACTGGGCTTTGATTCACAATGGACTTATTAACGATAACCTCGCCTTTGCCTTGTTTTATCGAAATACTAAAGTTCATAGTTTGGTTTACTGAACATTCAAAGACTTTTCTGAGCAAGGCGCTAGCAACAGCAAATGTGCTCATCATAGCAACACTAAAACCCCAAATGGCCACCAATCGTGTCATTACCATTCAGCCAACACAGTAAATCGCGCTTGCTCAGACATGCGAGTTAATACATAGCCGTGTGAAGAAGAATACGAGCCACTGAGTACACTATTCTCTTTCTCAATAACGACATCCTCGATGCCGTCAGCGTTGTAATCACCTTTTGCTACAATCGTAACGACTTGAAAGCCATCGGTCGCGTCGAAGTACTCTGCTCTCACTTCACTGTAGACATGAGTTCTTTGGATATGGTCTGCTTCATCCCACGTTGATAGTGTCTTTGCTTTCTCAACTCTTTCGTTAGAAATAACAAAAGCAAGCGCACTTGGAGCTAAACTAGGAAAGCTATCATCTAACTTGAATTTCGATATATATGAGCGCTTAGAGGCAGCTAACTTTGCCATCTCACTCCATGTTTGACACTGAGTTAAATACGCTTTAAACGCGCCGTATTCATAAGCTTTAGCCGCAGTAAAGCCCGCAGAGTTTGCAGTAGCTAAGTCTTTGCAATTAGACACCGATTCAGTGTCACCAGCCGCACTTGCCAACTCAAGCTCGTATCCCCAGTCGAGTGAATTACGAAGCTGCATATTTTCTTTTGAAGGTTGCACTATTTCGCGCGCGAAAAAGCGTTCGGTTCTCTCACTATCTAAGTATTGAGGTTGAATATGTTTACTTGCGATAACACTCTCACTAACGAGTAAGGTAAGCGCAAAAGTTACGAGAAATGAAAGATGATTTACTGGCATAACGTTTAACAATAAGGGCAAATGAAGCCATTACCTTGTCACGTTGAAAACCGCTTAGAAAAATATCATTTATTACGCACTATCAGATTCTGGGCGAACTCATCATTAAACGGTGCATTAATATACAAAACAGTACGTTTTCACTCGACGCAGATAACAAAAAACCCAGCACTAAGGCTGGGTTTTGATGTTCTAGTGGTTAATGAATTAACCGATGTGCGTTGCGCCCGCCATGTACTTCTGAAGTACTGTAGGGATTGCAATACGACCGTCTGCTTCTTGGTTGTTTTCTAGAATAGCAACCATGGTACGACCTACAGCTAGACCAGAACCGTTTAGCGTGTGTACAAGTTCAGGTTTCTTCTCGCCTTTACGACGGAAACGCGCTTGCATACGACGAGCTTGGAAGTCCCACATGTTAGAACATGAAGAGATTTCACGGTAAGTTTCTTGAGCAGGAACCCACACTTCTAGGTCGTAAGTTTTACGAGCGCCAAAGCCCATGTCACCTGTACATAGAACCACTTTACGGTAAGGAAGCTCTAGAAGTTGTAGAACTTTCTCAGCGTGACCTGTTAGTTCTTCTAGTGCGTTCATTGAATCTTCTGGCTTAGTAATTTGTACTAGCTCAACTTTGTCGAACTGGTGCATACGAATCAAACCACGTGTATCACGACCGTAAGAACCGGCTTCTGAACGGAAACATGGTGTGTGAGCTGTCATCTTAAGTGGTAGATCCGCTTCATCAGAAATCGTGTCACGAACTAGGTTCGTTACAGGTACTTCTGCTGTCGGGATTAGAGACAGTTTACGTGGTTCTTCGTCGTTTACTTTTTCTACTAGCGGCTCAGTGTGGAAAAGGTCTTTACCAAACTTAGGAAGCTGACCAGTACCGAATAGGCTGTCAGAGTTAACTAGGTAAGGTACGTACATTTCAGTGTAGCCGTGCTCTTCTGTGTGAAGGTCCAACATGAACTGAGCGATCGCACGGTGTAGACGAGCAAATTGGCCTTTCATCACGATGAAACGTGCACCAGTGATCTTAACTGCACTTGCGAAATCAAGACCGCCACCCATTTCACCTAGGTCAACGTGATCTTTCAGATCGAAGTCGTAAGTCTTTGGCTCACCCCAACGAGAGATTTCAACGTTGTCGTTTTCATCTTTGCCATCTGGCACTTCATCTGCTGGGATGTTTGGTACAGAAAGCGTGAATTCGTCTAGTTGAGCCATTACTTGCTCAAGTTCAACTTTCTTCGCATCAAGATCGCTACCTAGCGTACCGATTTGTTTCTTGATCTCTTCTGCGCCTTCTTTGTCGCCAGCCGCCATTTTTTGGCCGATTTGCTTGGAGATGGAGTTACGCGTGGATTGTAAATTTTCTACTTCTACTTGAATGGACTTACGTTGTTCTTCAAGTTTACGAATAGTATCTACGTCTAGCTTAAAGCCACGACGCGCCAGTTTAGCAGCTGTTTCATCCAGCTCTGTACGAAGTAATTTAGAATCCAGCATTGTTAATCCTATGCTTTTTGTTGTGAAATCACGCGCACTTTCCAAGCGTACGCGTTAAAAAAATTTACTGAACAAATGTATCCAAAAACGCCTACTTTTCATAGCGCTTTTGTGGGCTATTTGCGTCTAAAGTAGCCAAGTAATCTAACTTTTCGCCGATTTTGGTCTCTAGACCACGATTTGTCGGCTGATAGTACCTACGATCGCCCATTTCAGGTGGCAAATATTGCTCACCAGCAGCGTAAGCGCCAGGCTCATCGTGAGCATAACGATACTCTGCCCCATAACCCATGTCTTTCATCAAACTGGTTGGTGCATTTCTAAGGTGATGCGGCACTTCATATTCAGGTAAGTTATGAGCGTCTGTGAGCGCTTGTTTCCACGCCACGTATACCGCATTACTTTTGGGCGCACACGCTAAGTACACGATCGCCTGTGCAATAGCACGTTCACCTTCTGCTGGACCAACACGGGTAAAGCAATCCCAAGCAGACAGTGCCACTTGCATTGCGCGAGGGTCAGCGTTGCCTACATCTTCAGAAGCAATCGCCAACAAACGTCGAGCAATGTACAAAGGATCACAGCCAGCAGCAATCATACGCGCAGACCAATACAGCGCAGCATCCGGGTTTGAGCCACGAATCGACTTGTGGACCGCAGATATTAAGTCGTACCAGATATCGCCTTTGTTATCGAAGCGAGATACCTTCTCCCCTGCTACTTCCGCAAGCAACTTAAGCGTGATCTCTTTTTCACCTTGCACATTGTCCTCTGCCATATCGTAAAGCAGCTCAAGATAATTGAGAGACATGCGAGCATCACCGTTTACCAATTCTGCTAGGCGGTCTAATACGTTATCAGCAAAGTGTGCGGGCGTATTTCCCAAGCCGCGCTCTTTGTCACTGATCGCTTGGTTCAACGCTAACGAGATTTCATCTTTGTCGAGAGACGTCAGCTTGTACACGCGAGCACGAGACAACAATGCGTTATTCAGCTCAAACGATGGGTTTTCTGTCGTCGCTCCAATAAAGGTAACCGTGCCATCTTCAATATGCGGCAAAAACGCGTCTTGTTGAGATTTGTTGAAGCGATGCACCTCATCCACGAATAGGATGGTACGACGGCCCGCCATTTTGTTCTCACGTGCTTTCTCGATAGCAGCACGAATCTCTTTTACGCCTGAGGTCACAGCTGATACACGCTCTACTTCTGCGTTGGCGTAGTTTGCCGCCACTTCCGCTAGCGTCGTCTTACCTGTGCCCGGAGGCCCCCACAGAATCATGGAGTGAATATGCCCAGCCTCTAACGCACGGCGTAGCGGCTTACCAGGACCTAAAATGTGCTGCTGACCGATGTACTGTTCAATCGTTTCCGGTCTCATACGTGCAGCAAGGGGACGAAAATCTTCGTCCCCCGAGAAATCTAATGTGTAATTGCTCACTACCTATTAATTCCTTTGGTCATCCACTTCCACACCATCTGGAATTGTGAATGTAAATCTGTCTGCTTTGGGTTTACCAAGCTTCACATTGTTGAACGTGAACAAGCCTTTTTGCCCATCTTGTTCCACTACATTGAAGCCTTTTACCACACCTTTGGCATCAATATTAATCTGGAATTGACCTTGTGTGGAGTCTACCGCCGTAGGAATGAGGGTGAATTCGTCACCTTTTTGCGAAATCTTGTAGTTATCCCAATCACTTGCACGATTACGAGTTAACAAAACAAATGGCGTTTGCTCTGTTGCTTGCTCTTGCCAGTAAATACTCACTTGCTCGATGAATGGGCTGTAGTACCACAACGTTTTACCGTCAGAGACAAGCAAGTTCTCATCCGGGAATGTAGTGCTCCAACGGAACAGACTTGGACGAGAAATTTCAACCGTTCCTTCCCCTTCCATGACGGTTTCACCTTCAGGACTGATGACCTGTTGAGAAAAATCCGCCCTGAAGCCTTCGTTCATCGCTAGGCGTTTGCTTAGTTCATCTTTTGGAGACGCTGCATGTGCAGTTGAGAAGAGAGAGAAGCTTAAAACAAGCGCAGAGAATAGTTTCGCTGAAAATAGTTTTTTCATTCAGATACCTATCAGAGGGTCAAAGACCTAGAGTTGCTCACCTCAGTTGGACTGAGGTGAGTAAGACAAGTTCATTAATCTTTTGGTGGCGCAGGAGCAAGGACTTCGCGGTTTCCGTTATGGCCAGGCGCACTCACGATGCCTTGTGCTTCCAGTTGCTCTACGATACGCGCAGCTCGGTTGTAACCAATCTTGAATCGACGTTGAACGCCCGATACAGAACCGCGACGAGACTGAACGACGTGTTCCACAACTTGATCGAACAAAGGATCGACTTCTTCGTCAGATTCCATTTGTTCACCCGGTAGTAAAGCTTCAGGACCTTGGTCACCACTGATGATTTCATCAATGTAGTTTGGCTTACCGCGAGCTTTCCAGTTATTTACAACCGCGTGAACATCATCATCCGATGCAAAAGCACCGTGAACACGTGTCGTATGGCTAGAACCAGGCGGTAAGTAAAGCATATCACCCATACCAAGTAGCGACTCTGCGCCACCTTGGTCAAGAATGGTACGTGAGTCGGTCTTCGTCGATACCGTAAACGCAACACGAGTTGGGATGTTTGCTTTAATGAGACCAGTAATTACATCAACCGATGGGCGCTGAGTCGCAAGGATTAAGTGAATACCTGCTGCACGAGCTTTCTGAGCAAGACGCGCAATCAGTTCTTCAACTTTCTTACCCACAACCATCATAAGGTCGGCAAATTCATCGACAACCACAACGATGTAAGGCAGTTTTTCTAGCAACGGCGGCTCAGTATCCATACTGTCGCCTTCTTGCCAGAATGGGTCGTGAATTGGGTGGCCAGCATCTGCTGCCATCTTCAACTTCTCGTTAAAGCCTTTCACGTTACGCACGCCCAATGCAGACATCAGTTTGTAACGACGCTCCATCTCGCCTACACACCAACGTAGTGCGTTAGACGCATCTTTCATATCAGTTACAACTTCAGAAAGAAGATGAGGAATACCTTCGTAGATTGAAAGCTCCAACATTTTAGGGTCGATCATGATGAAACGCAGATCTTCTGGAGACGCTTTGTAAAGCATACTCAAGATCATCACGTTTACACCGACTGATTTACCAGAACCAGTGGTACCAGCAACCAGCACGTGAGGCATCTTCGCAATGTCGGCAATCACCGCTTCACCCGCTATGTCTTGACCAAGAACGACCGTTGTTGGTGACGTGGCTTGTTCAAACTGAGGGCTACTGATTACATCAGATAGAAATACCGTCTGACGACTCATGTTAGGAAGCTCTAGACCGATGTATGGTTTACCCGGAATTACTTCAACAACACGCACGGCCATAGCAGAAAGTGCACGCGCTAAGTCCATTGATAGACCAGAGATTCGACTTACTTTCACACCCGGAGCCAAATCTAGCTCAAAACGGGTGATAACCGGACCTGGGTAAATCCCAACAACATCCGCTTTGATTTTGTAGTCTGCAAGCTTGGTTTCAACCAAACGAGCCACTTGTTCTAGCGCATCACGATCAATAAAGTTTTCACGTTTCTCAGGGTGGTACAACAATTCAAGAGTAGGCAGTGGCTCTTCTGGTACTGGCAAGTTTTGATCTTGCTGTACCAAGAACGGGTTTTGCTTCGCCGCGACCTTCGCTTGAGCACTCGAAACCAAATTTTGGAACGCTGCTACGTCTTGATCACCTTCTTGAACCTCTTCTACCTCAACTTCTTGAGGAGCAGGATCAAACGTTGCCGAAGGTGCCTGCGGTTGAGGTTGAACGGCAACTTGCGGTTGGACATTCTGAGTTGGTGCTACCGTTGGTTGCTGTGGTTCAGCGTGAACAGGTTGAGCTTGATGAACAGTTTGCGGTGCTACGAATTCATCTTCTTCATCCAATACATCAAAGTTAGAAATCGTTGGTTCGATGTGTTGGTTCGGCTCTGTTTGTTCAGTGATGTTATCAAGAGAAGCCGAATCAATCATTGGCTCATCTTGCTGATGTACTGTGTCGTGAGCAACATAAGACTGCTGAATTTGCTCCGCTTCGAACTGCTCGTATTCAGAGTACATTGATTCATGCTCAACAGGCTCAGACACAAACGGTTCAGTTTGAGCGGTCTGCTCAGGTTGCACATACGGTTCTGCCTGAACGTCAATTTGAGGTTGAACTGGCGCTTGGGATGAAGCTTGTTCTGATTGCGCAGCATAAGCAGGCTGAACAGGTGTCGGCTCAATAGGTTGCTGTATCGGCGCTGCGACATTTTCTTGTGCAACTGGCACTGGTTGAACTTCATCCGCCCAGTCATCCGCTTGTTGTGCCGCGGCTTCTAACTCTTCAATCGTGACATTAAGTTGCTTAGTGCGTTCAACCGTTGGGTCCACGTTGTCAGTGTTTACTGCTTGAACGGGCTCAACAGGCTGTGCTTGAACAGGTGCCGCTTGAGCAGCAGTTTGAGCAATAGAGGCAGGGATAACAACTGACTGCGGAGCAGGCTCGGCCGGTTTCGGTGAGACAGACTGAGATGTAGCTTGTTCTGCCGCCGCGGATTGAGGCATGTAGATTGGGTACTCATGCGCAGGGACCGACTCTTTTGGTTCATCCACTTCGTACGCGGTTAAGTGCGGTAGCGGCTCATCTTCCAGATCGTCACCACGACGTTTCGTCATAACACGATCGTCAACAAACTCATCCAATTGTGGTTCTAGCGTTTCTTGCTCTGAGCCGCGTGCCTTATTAGTGACTGCAGCAATCAGACCCAAAGCGCGATCGCCAAGCCACTCGACAATTTTTAACCAAGAGATACCACTAAATAGCGTAAAGCCTGCGCCCCACAAGAACAGTAATACCAAGGTTGTGCCAAGCACATTCAACGTTGGTAACGCGAGACTCGTCAGCACATCACCAACAACACCACCAGAAGAGAAATACCAAATGTCGTCAAAGTTAATGTCTGCAAGACCACAGCTGGTAAGAATAAGGATAACTAAACCTAATAGACGGGTTCCCCACAGCATTAGGTCAATTGGATCGTCCTCTGAGCGTTTACGACAGATCACCCATGCCCCTGCAGTAAGCAAGAATGGCAGTGGGTACGCGAGGGAACCAAATGTGAAAAATAGCGTGTCGGCAAGCCAAGCGCCGAACAAACCACCAGCGTTATCGATCTCTCCGCCCCAAGCAGTTTGGGACCAAGACGGATCGGCTGGGCTAAACGTAAATAGTGCAACGGCCAACAATACCGAACTAAGAACGCCAACGATAAAGCAGCACTCTTTTAAGCGTTGGAAGCCATTAAGACGCGAAGACTGAGGCTCTTCACTGGTTTTGATGATGGTTTCGACTTTCTTTGCGTTCTCTTTGAACATAAATCAACTTGAATATGGAAATGAATTAGGAATAAGCAAAACATTCCGAGCGGCAAAAGCCGCTCGGTAAATTGATTTAACCATATCAAAGAGAAAAACCCAATTACTCTATCGAGAAAGCGGAAGCATTTACCGCTTTCTTTGCAAGAATTTAACGAGTTTTAATCACAAGCTGGTTACTTTGCTTCACTTCTTCCATAACTACGTAGGTGCGAGTGTCATTTACGCCAGGTAGACGTAGTAACGTATCGCCAAGTAGTCGACGGTAAGCACCCATATCAGATACACGGGTTTTTAGAAGATAGTCGAAATCACCTGATACTAGATGACACTCTTGAATGTCGTCTAGCTTTTGAACAGCTGCGTTAAACTGTTCGAATACATCTGGCGCACCACGGTTAAGCGTAATTTCTACGAATACCAATAGTGATGCATCTAGGAACTGCGGGTTTAATAGCGCAGTGTAACCTGTGATGTAACCTTGACGCTCTAAGCGACGCACACGCTCCAAACACGGCGTTGGAGAAAGTCCTACACGTTTTGAAAGTTCAACGTACGAAATACGACCGTCTTTCTGCAGTTCATTAAGAATGTTGCGGTCGATACGGTCTAGTTCCTTGGACGGCTTCTTATAGTTCTCTGCCATTTTTTATTCCACCTTATTACTTCCTTGCAAAAAAATATACTACAACTTTTTAATATTTGGTGCCAAATATTACAAATCAACATCTATACTAGATATTAATTCGACAATAACACCCTACAAACAGTTAATACAACCATTTTAGAAAGAGGACACAGGATGATCATTGGCGTACCTAAGGAAATCAAAAACCACGAATACCGTGTGGGAATGATCCCAGCTAGCGTGAGAGAACTTATCTCACATGGTCACCAAGTTTTAGTTGAGACCAATGCAGGTGCCGGCATTGGTTTTTCAGACGATGATTACATCGCTGTAGGCGCATCCATTCTTCCTACTGCTGCAGACGTCTTTGCGAAAGCAGACATGATTGTAAAAGTAAAAGAACCACAAGCCGTCGAGAGAGCAATGCTCCGCGAAGGGCAGATTTTATTTACTTATTTACACCTAGCACCAGATTTTCCACAAACTGATGAGCTAATCAAGAGCAAAGCTGTCTGTATAGCGTATGAGACTGTAACAGATAATATGGGTCGTTTGCCACTGTTAGCACCAATGTCAGAAGTAGCAGGTCGGATGTCTATCCAAGCTGGTGCACAAACGCTGGAAAAATCACACGGTGGCCGTGGTTTACTACTAGGTGGTGTACCTGGTGTTGAGCCTGCGAAAGTCGTTGTTGTTGGCGGTGGTGTCGTTGGTGCGAACGCAGCTCGTATGGCTGTTGGTCTTCGTGCTGACGTAACAATCCTAGACCGCAACGTAGATACACTGCGTAAACTAGACGAAGAATTCCAAGGCCGCGCGAAAGTGGTTTATTCTACAGAAGACGCGATTGAGAAGCATGTTCTAGAAGCTGACCTAGTGATTGGTGCAGTTCTAATCCCTGGTGCTGCCGCTCCTAAACTAGTAACAAAAGAGCACATCGCTAAGATGAAGCCAGGCGCAGCGGTCGTTGACGTAGCAATCGACCAAGGTGGCTGTTTTGAAACTTCTCACGCAACGACACACGCAGAGCCAACTTACATCGTTGACGAAGTTGTTCACTACTGTGTAGCTAACATGCCGGGTGCCGTTGCTCGCACATCAACATTTGCACTGAACAACGCAACACTGCCTTACATCGTAAAACTCGCGAATAAAGGCTACCGTGAAGCGCTTCTAGCAGATAACGGTTTCCTAGAAGGCCTGAACGTTATCCACGGTAAAGTGACTTGTAAAGAGGTTGCTGAGAGCTTTGACCTAGAATACGTTGAACCAGAGAAAGCTATCGCAATGTTCAACTAATGACAAAATAACGCACAAATTGTCACGTTTTGTTTACAAAAGCCCACGGAGAAGTGGGCTTTTTTGTATAGAGCATTTAATTATAAAAAAGATCTAAAACTTATAAGCGCAAATTAAAATGTTTCGAGGTGTAACTGATTTAGCGCAAAATTCTGCCAATCTAACACGATAACCACGTTCTTCAAGATAAAGTGCTTTGTCTAAAGCAAGCCAAATCTCCAATGGTCGTTGAAATACCAACTGAACCAAACTCAAACGCTCCATCTGCCAAAAACGCTGCTCAGCCAAGTTTTCAAACTTCGAGAAGTCAATATCTTGAGTCAACTCGATATCCTTTCGCTCTGCGGCCCAATGGCACAAAGATTCAAAACCATCACTTAATTGCGACTTACGAATACTCGGCACTGGTTGATATTCGGTCAACCCTAACGCTTGTCGCGTGATCAAATCAAACCCTAAGCGAAACACCATTTCTTGCTGACGATGACGGCGGACACGCTCACCTCCAGTCACAGTCTGTTGTAAAGGAATACGAAGCTCTTGCTTAGACAAAGAAAGAGAAGAAGCTCTGCCCTGCTCCGACATTGGCTGATATTGCTCAGACTGAATCAAATGGTAACAGCAAGGCGAGATTGTCATCGCAGCGATGCCGTTTTCGCTGCCGTACTGCATTAATCGAACATGGAGATCACCACATGCGTGTAACGCCACCGCATGTTGTGTCGGCTTGAACACGGCTTTTGCCGCAGAATCAAACGCGTCACCTTGAATAAACGTCATGTTCCAACGATGTTCATTCGCCGCTTGTTGCCCTGAATCACACAGCGCTTGTTGGAATTCGAAGCTCGTCACTGGCTGGTTCGTTTGTGTGGTAAGAATTCGCCCTAAATAGCCTTTTCCTGAACACCACTCTAACCATTCTTTGCCGTGATGATGTTGAATAGCCGCTTCGCCCATCGAACTTATTTGCTCTAACTTGCGGCCAGGAATACCACTGTCTAAACCGCGAGCAAGCTCCAATCCATTTAATGAAAGTGTTTCTAAGCGAGTAAGAGCGGCGAGCGGTTCAAGATCAGGTAAACAAGTTCCGATCGCCTTAAATAAAAGCTCAGGTTCTGATTTGTATTCTTCGATCTGAGAAGGAGTAAGAGACGCTAACCATTGACACAACTGAGGGTGTTGCTCTTGCCAAGGTAATGATGCGTGAATGCTGCTTTTAAACGGCTCGAATCGCCACAAAGATTGGTTTTCGATTAAGCAGTCATTAATAAATTGAAATTGCGTTTTCATAGCTCCCCCTACAACGAGCGCATTGTAGAGGGAATCGAAACATCAATGAAGTGTTATCTGACCGGAAGCTCGATGTCTTTAAACATCTCTTCAATTTCGGTGTTTGATTTAAGCGAGATCGCTTGCTCTACAACCGGACGAGTTAAATGCGGTGCAAAACGCTCCATAAAGTCGAACATGTAAGAGCGAAGGAAGGTACCACGACGGAAGCCAATGCTGGTCGTACTCGCACCAAACAAGTGGCTCGCATCAATCGCCACCAAATCGCCATCTTGGTCGTGATCGACTGCCATGCTCGCAATCACACCAACACCAACCCCCATACGAACGTAAGTCTTAATGACATCTGCGTCCGTAGCGGTAAATACTACTCGTGGTGTTAGACCTTCTCGGTTGAATGCGGTATCAAGCTCCGAGCGACCCGTAAAGCCAAACACGTAAGTCACCAGCGGATACGCCGCCAAATCGTGGATCGTTACTTTATCTTTCTTCGCTAGTGGATGGTCTTTTGGTACCACGATAGAGCGATTCCAGTGGTAACAAGGCAGCATGATCGCATCTTGATAAAGGTGAAGCGCTTCCGTTGCAATCGCAAAATTCGCCGTGCCTTTCGCGATAGCCTCAGACATTTGGGATGGTGTGCCTTGGTGCATGTGAAGTGACACTTTCGGGTAACGCGCTGTAAAGCCTTTAATCACATCAGGCAACGCATAACGTGCTTGGGTATGTGTAGTAGAAATGTTCAGCGTACCCATTTCAGGGTGGGTGTGCTCCCCTGCGACCGCTTTAATGCTTTCAACGCGAGCGAGGATCTCTTGAGAAATTCGCACGATTTCTTCACCAGCGGGGGTCACCTGCGTTAAGTGTTTACCACTTCGTTCGAAGATCTGAATACCCAATTCATCTTCCAGCAAACGTACCTGTTTACTGATACCCGGTTGGGATGTGTATAGGCTCTCTGCCGTCGCAGAAACATTCAGATTATGGTTCACAACCTCAACAATGTACTTCAGTTGTTGCAGCTTCATCGTAATCCCTTACTCATTTATCGAGATAATAACGTCATACCCATCGTGGCCGCCCTCCCGAGCATATGAATGCACACGATATAATGTTTAGTTATAACGTGTTAGCAACTAAATGAACAGTAATTTCTAACTTATACCCGAAGCTCATAGCAAGGTCGTTCAATGCTGCCAATATGCAAGGGGTTGAATCATTAAAAATAGGTTTTTTCAGGAGCTCACCGCATTCCCTGCTGATTTCCACAGGAAAACGTGTTTGGAGCAAAATAATCAGATAAATAGGGTGCCGAGAAAGATAAGATTCATGTATTCTTGAACGCTGGACACAGAAAAGTAACAAGTAGTAGAAGCAAAGATATGAATTTGACTTTAATAATCGCTTTGGTTGCCATCCTACTGGTATTGATCCTTGGCTATAACATCATGTTGCAGTACAAGGTAAAAGTAGAGACCGCGAAAAGACAGGAGTCTGCTCGCTATGTGGCGCTGATTGACGGTACTGAAGAGCTCATCGGGCACGCTCATCATATTCCTTTCAGCAAGGACTTACTGCTGTGTCTTAACAACCGTATTCTTGATGCACTCGAAAGCATGCGCGACCTTGATCCAAAGAACAAGCAGCTTGTTCAGCGCATCGAAAACATGAAGCAGCAAATTTCTCAATTGAATGAGAGCAGCGCAAACGGTGAAAGCACCACATTCAAAATGCCGAGCAGCGATAAACAAGCCATTGTAATGTTAAAGCTCGTCAAACGTCTTCGTGATGCAGTTCGTAATGAGCACAACAAAGGCCGTTTAGATACGCAAACTTACGTAACAGAGAACGCGCGTCTGGAAACTATGCAGATTCGTATTAACATCGAAAACGTTATCAAGCGAGCGAACGATTCTATTGCTCGTGGCCAACCTGGCACTGCATTGCAACTGCTTCGTAAAGGCATTGATGCCCTAAGTACAAAGAACGATGCGTACTCGATTCAAGCAAAACAAAAGCTGGAAGAAATGCTTGGTGACCTAGACAAGAAACGCCAAGACAAGAATGAAGCAGAAATGCAGCAGCTTGCCGATAAAGAACGCGACAGTGATATGGATGCGCTCTTCGGTGAAAAGAAAAAGTGGTAAACTCTCCACAAGCTTTTCGCACTACTCGATTAAAGGCTGCGTTTGCGGCCTTTTTTGTATCTTGTATTTGCTCAAGATGCCGATGGTTACACCAAAATAGAATACAACGTACTAAGAACTAAAATGATTAATCTCGACGCCTATCAGGACCTTCTTGCTCCCATTAACCAATTCTTGCAATGCAGCACCCCAGATGAATGGGTTGAGGAAGCAAAGAAACCGGAAAACCTGCCAACGATTTTAGTAGATCACCTACTGTGTGAACTCAAAGCAGGTCAGTCTGCTATGCTTTTAATCCGTAAATACGCAGTAGACGACGCAAGCTCACTTGCCCTACTTGATTGGTTTAAACCTTATGAGGACTTCGCTTACCGCAAAACTGGCTCACTCGAGACTTTAAAAGGTAAGAGCAACATTTCCAAAACGATCATTGCCAAGTCGGATTCACCATACAGCCAAGATCTTATTGATAAGATGGTGCTGTTGATCAAAGAAGAGTTACACCACTTCTACCAAGTTTTAGAAATCATGGAAAGCCGTGGTGTGGAATACAAAAACATTCCAGCAAGCCGCTATGCCAAAACGCTGATTTCCCACATGAAGACATACGAGCCAGAAACGTTGATTGATAAGCTCATCATCGGTGCCTACATCGAAGCTCGCTCGTGTGAACGTTTCGCCAAACTGGCTCCGCACATGGATAACGATATCGCGAAGTTCTATGTTTCTCTATTGCGCTCAGAAGCGCGTCACTATCAAGATTACTTGATTCTGGCAGAGCAAATAGCGGGTAAAGACATCAGCGAGCGTGTGGCGGAATTTGGTCGCATCGAAGCAGCACTGATTTCAACACCAGATGAAGATTTCAAATTCCACAGTGGCGTTCCAGTGTTAACGGCATAGGCTGCAGCCTAACGTTAAATAGCAAAAAGCCGGACATCACGTCCGGCTTTTCTGTATCTAATCCAGTATCTCGTATCTTCATCCTCAAGAGCGAGGCTCGTGCGAGTTGGGGATCTCATACACGCAAACTAAGAACGCGCACTCAACTCAATACGTTGTAAATTTGCATCAATACTCTGGTCACCTTTCAGCCTTTCCCAAAGCTGGCCAAGTAAATCCAAACTACGTTCACTTGGGTAACGCTCCGTCGATTCCAATAACTGCCATTGTCCATCTTTCCCCTTCTCAGCAAAGATAAACTCGAACGATAAGTTGTTGGACATACCCAAACGTAAGTCAGTCACAATCAACGCATCGTCTTCAATACGGTAGTTTAGGTAATCGTGAGAGAAAGCCTTAAGCCCTTTCAATGTGTCTGGCTTGTCTTCCAATGGCCAACTCCCAAGCGGGTGCGAGACAAAATCAATGTGGTCACTACCATCGAGGACTGACGCCAAACCTTCATAGTATTGGCCGTCATCCATTACGACGACGCGCCACAAAACGGTATTGAACGGTGTTGGGGTGATCAGTACTTGTTGATTAGGTAAGTTCTGCGCACTCAAGTTTTGTTCCACGCGAGACGCGATCATTTGCTGCGATGCGTAACCCCAACCAAGATAAAGCGTCGAAATCAACACCACGCTCTGACACCAGCGTCCGCCGCGAGTTTTGGAAAACATAGCCACACCAATCGCAAGCAATAAAGGCAGCGTGTAAAGCGGATCGATAATGAACACGTTCCGCAGCTCAAAATAGCCCTCAAATGGCCAAATCAACTGCGTGCCATACGTTGTCATAGCATCCAGCAAAGTGTGGGTAACAAACACGCTCACGGTTAAAAAGAACACTCGAGAAAGTGTCCAAAACGTATCTGGTCGCCAGCGGCAATAGAGCCAAGAAATCAGCAAAGCGAAAGGAGGCAAAACAAGTAAAGAGTGACTAAAACCACGATGCTTAATTGTGTTTTGCACGGCATCGCCATAGTCCAGAATCACATCCAGATCTGGCAAGGTTCCGAGGGCAGCCCCCATTAGTAGCACCTTCGCGTTACAGCGTTTACCTGCGATTGCGCCAGCGACGGTCGCTCCTAGTGCAGCTTGTGTGATTGAATCCATATCCCGCTATCTATACTCATTCATGACAAAGATTGATTGGTTCGAAAACTAAAACGCATTTCCATATGTGTCAAACCAGTCACCCACTTTATGTCTCTTATTTACTTACTTTTACACACTAAGGGGCGATCAAATGTCTTTGATAGTTTGAAGGCGCTTTACTTAAAAAAAGCAGTCTCTTGGCGGGAGATTTTCTTGATTAACGCTTCACGTCGAAGATCTAAAATCTCATCAATCAATTTCTCTTTCGCACTAATGCCAAAGTGTTGAGCGTAATTTTTCACTTTTTCGATTTCACTCGGGTGTAAACGGTACACGTCTTTCTTTAATCGCGCTTCAGCTTCGCTTTTAATAAGGCCTTGGCTCTGCAACAATTTGATGATGGCTTCATCGGTTTGATTTACTGCTCGTGTCATGGGGTTCCAATCTAAAAGTTTGCGTTGCCCGCCATGCTGTTGGGCTTTCAAGTCGCACAACTTATAGACCAAACATGACAATGTTATTGCAGCCTAAAGTCATTTATTAGCAAAACATGAAACGAACTTACGACAAAAAGATACTCACCTGCTTAAACAATTTACCGCTCTGAAGTATAAAGACACACATTCACATCTTCCTAATAAAAAACTTTTCGCCTTTTTGCCAATTTTACTATTGAGTACAAATTCGCTCTCGATCACATAAATCATATTATATAGGTTGTTTTCTCACTCCAATCAATCACCGCCATACTATTCAAACATTCAATTTCAGAAGCAAAATCATAGTTCGAGCAGCATAGAAAGTTGGTTACATTGTCAACAACTGGCAGTGGTCACTTTTTCGTCCATTTCAATTTCAATATTTGTGTTTTTCCCCTCCACTTCATACTTAACATAGTCAACACCACGCATATTTGTGTTATTTAAATACAAGCAATATTACTTTCTTTGTATGTCACGAAGAATGACGTTAACCATGGAGAACAATATGAAGATCACACTCACGAATATTGTCGGTAGTGCGTTGTTACTAACAACATTTGCCTCGCACAGCGCTCAAGTGAATTTAATAAACCCAAGTTTTGAAGAGAGCTTTTCTGGCTGGACGGAATTCGACCCAACCGCCGAATCTGGCGTTGCTTACGATGGTGTAAAATCAGCAAAATTCGAAGGTGATGGAGCTCGACTTGAGCAAACCGTTTCCGTTGTCGCCAACACCGAATATACACTCAGTGCTTATGTGCGGGGTGATGCAAACATTGGCGTAGACGTTGGTGGAAGTACCTATAGCCAATCTGCATCCAATAGCGATTGGGCGAAAACAACCGTCATCTTTAACTCGCAGGATTCAACCGAGATCACCATATTTGGTGAATACAATAGTGCCGAAGGACGTGTTGACCTGTTCGCACTCAACTCATCAGACATCATTGATCCACCGATGACTTCTTTACCTATGTTTGACCTTGACCCATCAGTGCCACCTTCCGATAACTTTGATCTACTTGATTGGAAACTGGATTTACCTGTTGACGATAACGGTAACGCCTCTGGCGATGCACAAGAAGTAAAAGAAGATGAGTTATCAAGTGGTTACGAAAACACAGAATTCTTCTATACGGGAGACGACGGTGGCCTCGTATTTATCTCTCCAGTTGAAGGAGCAACGACATCAAGTAATACCAAATACACGCGTTCTGAAATGCGCGAAATGTTACGCCGAGGCGATACCAGTATTTCCACCACAGGTATTACCAAGAATAACTGGGTATTTGCAAGCGCTCCAGCAGATGACCAAGATGCATCAGGCGGCGTTGACGGTGTATTAGAAGCAACTCTCGCGGTCAACGCGGTGACAACAACCGGCGATAGCAACCAAATCGGCCGAGTGATTGTTGGTCAGATCCACGCCAATAATGACGAGCCAATTCGACTTTACTATCGCTTACTACCCCGGTCACAGCAAAGGTTCATTGTACTTTGCACATGAACCTAACGCAGACGCTTCTCCAGACGATGAGCAGTTCATCAACCTAATCGGCAGCTCTGCAGATGATGCCTCTGAACCTTCTGATGGTATCGCCCTTAATGAACTCTTCTTCTATCGCATTGAAGTTCAAGGTAACCAGTTGATCGTGACAATTCAGCGAGATGATCATGAAGACGTGACGGAAACTGTCGACATGAGCACGAGTGGCTACGATGTTGGCGGTCAGTACATGTACTTCAAGGCAGGGGTTTACAACCAAAACAACTCTGGTGACCCTACAGACTACGTACAAGCAACGTTCTACTACCTCACCAACAGCCATGAAGGATACGAGTTCCCTTAGATCTATAAAGCCAAGCGGAAGGTTAACTCCCTTCCGCTACTTTCCATCTTAGTGATGGCATTAACAACAATAAAAAACGGTTTATACGTAAAATGTATCGTGATGAATACCACTTTATTGTCTTAGTTATAAAACTTGATTCAGCCCTCACTTTTATGACCAATATCCTTATTAAAGTTAGATCCCTCGCACTATTCTCTTGATTCACAAGTGATCTGACCATCATTTAATCGTTTCGTACGTTTCGCACTCACTTGTCATACAATATCATTTCTTTTGCAAGTTCAGGTAAGAACATCAAAAGGAATCAATGATGAAAAGTCATGTTGAAATTGCCATGGATGCTGTCGAGTTAGTCAAGCCATCCATAGAACGATTATTCGAACGAACCAATCGAAAAGAGCTCCATATCGTGGTGATGGATCCTAGAGTAAAACCGTGGGAAGCGTCTTTTACTGATGCCGTTCTCTATGAAACATCTCTGGGACAACCACAAGAATGGACCATTCCATTTGATGAGTTCGCAAGAAACAAAGCACAACAAGCATGGCGCAACGGCCGCCCTAATATTCATAACCAAACCACCCAAACCTCTTCTCTACAAGAAAACGATTTGCTGTTCTTCGGCTCATTTGTACATGGCGACGTCGTCGTTGCGTGCAGTGGTGTCGAGCAATGGTATGACATGCTCATAAGCGGCTGGATCGCCGTCGCGTTTGAGCAGCTCTGCATGAGCGAATATCAAAACAATAAAACAAACCACCCTACACAAGCATACAAAAACTAACGGAAACAAAAGGTCGATTATTATGAACAAGCTTCTTAAATCTCTACTTGTCGCCGCTGGCATCATGGTCTCTGCAACGGCTATTGCCGCGGATTATCCAACGAAAAACATCCGTCTTATTGTTCCGTTTGGTGCAGGCGGTGGTACTGACGCCGTCGGTCGAACTCTGGCTAACTCCGCAAAAGATGTACTAGGACAAAACATCGCCGTAATGAACCGCACTGGTGGGGCTGGCGCGGTGGGCATGAGCTTTGGTGCGCAGCAGCGTCCAGATGGGTACACGCTTACGGTTGTCACTCGTGAAATCGCTTCTCTCCCTCAAATGGGTTTAATGCGACATGATGCGAGTGACTTTAAACTAATTCGAATGGTTAACCTCGATCCTGCCGTGGTTTTGGTTCATAAAGACAGCCCTTTCAACACCATCAATGACCTTATCGCCGAAGCCAAAAAAGGCGAAGGTAAAGTAAAGTTTGCCTCGACTGCAGCTCCGAACTTCTACCTGATGGCATTAGAGCAGAACCAAGGAATCAAACTTAACGCCATTCCATACAACGGTGCATCGGAAGCGATTCCCGCGGTACTTGGTAAACACACAGACGTCACCATGGTAACGCCAGGAGAAGCCATTGCTCAGTTGCGTTCAGGTCAATTGAAAGCATTGGGCGTCATGTCAGACGAACGCATTGAATACATCGCCGATGTTCCAACCTTGAAAGAGCAAGGTGTTGATGTTGTTACTGGTACATGGCGCGGTATTGGCGCACCAAAAAACACGCCAGATGAAGTTATTGAAACGCTAGGTAAAGCCTTTGATGAAGCGATGGCATCGGCAGAGTTCAAAGAGTTTATGGAAAAAGGCGCAATGTCGATTCATAACATGGATGCAGAAGCGTTTACCAGGTTTGTTGATGAAGACAGCAAAGCACTCGCAAAACTAATTCAGTAAGTGATGTTTTAAGCGAAGAGCATCACCCCGGTGCTCTTCGTGTTGAGGAGAATCAGCATGAGTCAAAACAGCCTACAACAAAGCGGCTCACAGCCCACAGAACCCATTCAAAACCAACCGTCATCAAAACTGGATAGAGAGATCTTTTTCCCGCTTTTGATGATCGTCATTAGCAGCATCGTACTTGTGCTCATCAGCCAATTCGATGAACCGCACTACCAAGACGCCAGCGTTAACGCCCAATTCTTCCCTAGTGCTATCGCAATTGCACAAATCGTCATTTGCATCGCTCTTATCGTCCAACGAAAGCTAAAAGCATCCATTCAACCGCCTGCCGTTCCTATATTTTCAAAAATGGCGATATTTGGAATCGGCTTTCTCGTGGCTTATGCGCTGCTGATTCATATCGTCGGTTATTTGATTGCAAGCTTAATCGCGTTCACCGCTTACTTGGTCTTTTTCAAAGTCACAAAGCCGCTGTATTACCTTATCGCTTGGTGTTTTGTATTTGGGGTGTATTACCTATTTGGAGAGGTGTTTTACATCGCTCTACCTCAAGGCTTGTACTATTAAGGAGAGGCTATGTTTGAACACTTACTCAATGGCCTACTAACCGCATTTAGCCCAGAAGTATTACCCATCTTAATTTTCGGTGTTGTCGGTGGGATCATCTTGGGCGCACTACCCGGATTGACGGCTACAATGGGCGTGGCGATTCTATTGCCCTTTACCTTTGGTATGGATTCCACACCAGCACTGGTGATGCTTATTGGCGTCTATATTGGTGGTATTTACGGAGGCTCCATTGCCGCCATTCTATTGAAGACACCGGGTACACCGGCTTCAGCCGCAACGGTACTCGATGGACACACCTTAGCAGCAAAAGGACAAGCCGCTCGTGCGCTCAGTATTTCTGCGGTTGCCTCGTTTGTCGGCGGACTACTGAGTACGATTGTCTTAATTGCCATCTCCCCGCTTTTGGCAAACTTTGCACTACGCTTCAACGCACCCGAGTACTTTGCGCTCGCTCTGTTTGGCCTAACCATTATTGTTAGCGTTTCTTCTCAAAACATTTTGAAAGGCTTGTTGGCTGGTAGCATTGGTTTATTGGTGTCTACGGTTGGTCTTGACCCTATCAGTAGTGTTCCGCGCTTCACGTTTGGAATGATGGATCTTTATAGCGGCATCAATGTTATTCCGGTGCTTATTGGCTTGTTTGCCTTGTCAGAAGCCATCAATCAGATCGAGAAGATCATCAATGAGAAGCATGCAGAAGTACCAACGTTTGATCGTAAAATTCTAAGCAAAAAAGACCTCAAGACAATCCTGCCTACAGCCACTAAAAGCGGCCTGATTGGTACTGCGATTGGCTCTGTACCCGGTGCGGGTGCGGATGTCTCGGCTTTTGTTTGCTACAACGAAGCCAAACGTTCAGCGAAAAAACCGGAGGAGTTTGGTAAGGGGTCACTTCATGGGTTGGCCGCAGCTGAATCCGGTAACAACGGCGTAACCGGTGGCTCATTAGTCCCTTTGCTCACACTGGGTGTTCCGGGTGATGCCGTTGCAGCAGTCTTGTTGGGCGCACTGATTGTGCAGGGTTTAACGCCTGGGCCTCTCTTGTTTAGCCAAAGTCCCGAGGTTGTTTATGGCGTCTTTAGTTCGATGTTGGTCGCTAATATCGTCATGCTGCTGGTTGGCTTACTTGGTATTCGTTTCTTCTGTCGCATCATCGAAGTTCCGAAAATACTGATGATTCCAATCATCATCTTCCTGTCAGTGGTTGGTGCTTATGCGATTAACAACTCTATGTTTGATGTCGGCATCGCTATCGCGTTTGGTTTACTGGGCTTCGCCCTCGGCAAGATGGACATTCCATCCTCACCAATACTGTTGGCCATCATTCTAGGGCCTATGGCAGAAACCAACTTACGCAAAGCCTTACTCATGTACGACAACTCGTGGTCATTCTTATATGAGCGACCAATCGCACTGGCCTTCGTGTTGCTAGCGATCTTCTCGGTGTACTCAACACTAAAAATGAAGAAGAAAGCCAAACCCCAAGCCGAAACCTAGAAAAGGTTGCGTAACGAATAACACAGCAAAAAGCCGGACTCTGATGTCCGGCTTTGGTTTTATGAGGGTTTGATTTCGATGCTGCGAATTAGTAGAAGTACACCAACATCTCGACCTCATCCCCTTGCTGATTAGCATTCAAAGAGAAATGGACATAGCCTTCTTCTGTCACTGGGATTTGCAGGTATTCATTACTGCCCCAGTAGTTTGATGCGTATTCGTGTTGTCCTACTGTTGGCCAATAAGCTTTACTCGCATACAGGTCAACGTTGCCATTGTCTGCATTACCGTTTTTGTCGGTTAGCCACACTCGCACCTCTTGTACGCCTTGCGGAACATAAACCGCTGCGTAACGCTGTTGGTGCACCGTTAAGGTTTGCGCTTGGCCAGATTCCAATACCACTGGAGTTAAGTCATCTTGCTCTTGTGCTGGCGGCGTTGGGGTTTCTGTCACTAATGACGCCTGTAACGTCACGTCATTAAAATCAGAACGGCCCGCGATGCTGATGTAGTAACGACCCGGCTTAATGTAACCCGATTGCTCCGGCTTAAACGTCACTAACTCGTTACTGCCATCGCCATACTGGCTGAACTCATAGTCATAGTAATGAGCTTCTTTCTCAAAGCTCATGTACAAATCGGCATCACCTTGGCTTTTGCCATGAATCGCCACGTCAAAGTGAGTAGTGTTCTCTGGCACATCCACATAGAACAATTGCTCGCTGTATGCTGCGCCACTGAGCACCACACTCTGATTTGCTGCGAGTTGCGTTACTTGATCAGAAGGCTCTGTCGGCTCACCCGGATTTGGGTCTGGGTTAGGATCAGGCTGCTGAGATTCACTAGAGACTGAATCTAACCAACGATCAAACTCGCCATTGTATTGCTCACCCAATAATTGAACCTGCTTTGCCCACTCAGCAAACTGACCAGAACGAGAAAGCGCTAGTAAGCTATCTACCTCTTGCGGATGCTCTTCCAACATAAAGCGAACTGCTAAGTAGCCCCAACGATAAACTCGATTGGTATCGTGAGAGTAAGTGGTCGCCAACACGTCCGATAGGCTCATCTTGCCGTCAGCAATCAGCCCAATCGCCGCGTCGTAACCTTGCTTGTAATGCATGTACTCAGCAAAGCCCTCAAGCCACCAAACAATGTAACCATGTGCCAAGTTATCGCTGAATGAGCCATATTGGTTGAATCGCGCATCTAGGTAATGAGTGTATTCATGCTCTAGGTTGAGAATAGAAAGCGCCTCACCATTGTCATAGCGGTAAGCGACAAAGCGAGCCACGTTGCCAACTTGTGCTGGATTACCCTCAAGGTACTGACCGCCGTTATCCGTTGTATTACCAAACAAGAAAGACGAGTAATCCACGTAGCTGCCGTTGTTCGCAAACACTGCGACTTCTACTCGTTCGTTGTCGTCGTCCGCAACAGGTTGATGCCCTGTATTTGCCACCTGGTGGAAATCGGCCTCTTTTGCGGCTAAAACCTCACAAGCTTCAATAGATTGGGCTTGGGTTAAATCTTGGGAACGGATGATGGCCGGACCATCACACTCATGACGATTAGGTAGCACGCGAGCCGCTAAATCACGCTTCGCTTGATCTAAATCCAGACCATTTAAACCCTCTGGCGCGAAGTAGCTCATCATCTCTACTGCGGCTAACCAAAGCTTATCGTGTTCACTACCAAGTGGGTTTTGCTCCATCACTTCTTGCATCACACGCAGCGCTTTCTCTTTGGTTGCTTGGTTTGGGCTGGCTAATAAACGTCCGGTTTCGCGAACGGCGTTGTAAACCAAGAAGCTCGCATCCGTATCCAATGCCCAAGCATTATCACGAGCAAACGCCGCTAACGTATCAATGTGTTGCGTATGGCTTGCCATGTATTGGTAAAAATCATCTCGCGAAGCATGGCCAGCCATTGCACGGAAAAGGTTGTTCAACCCATCGACCCACTGTGTATCTTGTGCCGTTTCGCGATTGAAGTGACGCAATGCCGCAAGTTGTGCTTCCATCGTTAGAGAAAGTTGCTTCACATTGTCGACCATCAACGTCAGGCTTTTCATCGCTCCTACTTGCTCGCGTCCTTGGTCTAGCGCGTGTGGATTCGCTAAGAACGCATTAATCGACTGAGCAAAACGTTGGCCTAATATCTCAGAGAAATCCGGCTGTTGCGCGTTATAGCGAACGTAATAAGCCGCACGCACAAACTCACCAAGGTTCTCTAGTTTGCGCGCTTGCTCCGCCTCACCACGGTAACTTGCAATGGCTTGGTTTAACGCGATTTGAATACGGCTTAAGCTCGCTTCACTGTAGATATCGTTCAGCGAATCAGCAGGTGCAGAGAACCAAGCACCATAGCAATGATGACTCGCTTCAGAAACGGCCAAGGCAAGATCAGACGCTTTTTGAAGATCAGGAATATCGCACTGCTCTTGTGCGAATGAGAAACTGGAAACACTGGCAAGCATGCAAGCTAGCGTCAAGCGATGACGTGGGAATAGACGGGTATGAGACATAACGACACTCATTGATTAGTTATATATTTGAGGGCGCTGTTATATTCCTTACAATCAATACGGAGAACTGAGTTGCATAAAATTTATGAAGCCAGTTCAGGAAATAGAATTTATACTCTAATTTATAAACCAATTACCAGATTTGCAGATTATCTCTCTCCGAAAACGTTACACAACTGATTGAAATATCAAAGATAAAGTCAGTTAACTAGAAAGAGAAAAGCCAGACATGTGTCTGGCTTTTAGGTTAGTAGCGCTTACCATCAATGCGTCTCAGCGGGATATCTTTCAAGACTTCCTCTTCTGCCATCCTCATATTGATGGCGACGATATCAGCGTCGCATTTCTCTGTCGTTACGTAGTGTGTCAAACACCCACACAGATTGCAGCGATGAAACTCGACTTCTTTATCACCCCAAATATAAAAGACAGAAGGCTCTTTTAAATAGCGAACTGATACTTGCTCTGGTGAGTAGTAAGCCCAATAAGCTGCATACCGACGGCAGATAGAGCAATTACATGATGCTATCTCTTTCGGTACATCAGCTTGAACAACGATGTTCGCGCAATGGCATGTGATTTCCATATCTTCCACCTATTAAATAATTTTATTTGCTTATACCTTTATGAGCTAAAGCGGTTGCAATTATCTTATCCACCAATACTGAGCTACGAATATTAGAAACTCTTTCTATTAAGAAGAATGCTACCACTGGTGTTACATTTTTTCTTATTTCTCCCCAATAGAAACCCATTGCCAGATTATCTCTCCAAAAGCATAACACTGCGGATTGAAATACAATTAAAAAAGCCGACAATAAAGTTAATGCCACTCGCTTAAGAGCGAGTGGCATTTTTATCTCTAGAACGTGAGGGGTATTTCTGCGCTTTTTTTAACACTGCTCTGGGGTAAGGCTTTCTTTTTCTCTTTTTAGGAAGTATTAGCCGTTTACCATTGTCCCTCAACTCTTTCAGCGCCTTAGGGATGCCTCCTGGAGTCCTTCCATCTGACCAGATGAACTCTTCTTGTATTAAGCATAGTGCGTTGACGAAGCTAATTCGTAATGGCTCTACTTCGTGCTGTTTTGCCATACCTGCCATTTCTAATCGAACAATATTGTACGATATCAGTATGCCCCATAGCTCTTGGTATACTCCTTCACTCTTTAGGCTTCTCAGTAGAGGCTTGTTCGCTAGTTGATATTGCTTAAGTTCGCCATAGCTGCGCTCTATTTCCCAACGCTGCCAATATACTTCAACTAATTCTTTCAATGCGTATGCATCAGGACATAAGCAAGAAGTAATAAACCCTTTTATCTCACCTTTAGGTGACGGTATTAAAACTAAACGAGCTGTCCACTTTTCGCCTAAATGAGGGTACTGTTTTTGAGCTTGAGGAGATACTGGCATTTCAATGAGATGGTCATAGTCACTGTACGAGTCGAGGAGCTCATATCTGAATTTCGATTTAATTGGGGTAAGCCAATGCGTGTTTTTGCCACTACCTTGCCAGCTTAGAAACAGCTCAGCAGACATAAATCCACGGTCAAAGAGAGTTAAAGAGTTTTCAGGTGCAGAGCCTACAAGTTTTTGTGCATATGAGATCTCACTCTCCGTGACAGGACCAAAAGCGGCATCAGCGATTAAATGGGTCTTTGTGGACATCAAAGTGACCGCAAGAACGGAAGGGAACGTAGCGGATTTTTGGGCATAACCAAAGGTCTGATTACTTTCTGTATCGTGCGTCTTGAAGTAAGTACCGTCAACACTCAATAGCTTCAATCCACAACATTGTTCAAACTCACTTTGTTGCTCCCATTGGGCTGCGGTCATTTTGAACAGGTAACGCATTGGCTCAAAGCCCAGCTTTTCTTTTCCTTTAATGATGCTACTGGTTGCTAGTGGTGGTAATTCTCCTTTTGAATCAGGGAACGCTAGCTCCAACCTATCACACACGTTTTGAATCGAGCGGTTTCTCAGTAGCCCAATACCTAATACTAACCAGACAGCTTGCTCGGCAGGAAACCTTCGTTTACGAACAGAAGCTCTGCCAGTTTGTTTAACCGCTTCTTCAACCCACTCTAAAGGAATATGTTTAGCAAAAGCATTGAGATGATGTTCTTGGCAAAACTCAGCGGTAATCTGTAACTCTTTAGAAAACTCAGACATAAAAAAATCGGCCTCAACTATGTTGAGACCGATTATGAACCCTGCTCAGGATCGTTCAATTATTTAAAACGATCGGCATTAACAATAAAGTCGGCTTATTCTGTTAACTTAAAAGCTTGGAGATACATAGACCCAGCTTTAGGCCTAGTATTGGAGGTACTGCATTACCAACCTGAGTATACTGTGGCACTTCGAATTTTCTCATCTGTCCCCCAGTTGTAATCTTTGATCTGAAAACAAAGTTATCAGGGAAAGATTGTATACGAGCCATTTCTCTGACAGTCAAAACTCTAAGTTCTTTCTTATCGTAATGGCATGCATCATCAGGTATAGACAATGCCGCTGGGGCTGGACTATCTGACACTAAGGCCTTTTGAGTTTGTTTTTTAGTAGGGTGAGCTTTCAGGTACAGCTCAAACTGCTCTTTGGTATCAAACTGATACAACTCGCCATTTTCATGAAGATATTCAAAAGGCTTTAACGCTTCCCATGAAGTCATAGTCAATGAATCAGTCTCACCTTTTAGAACAGCAAACACACTTTTAGTAACTGAGCGGTCATCAACTTGCTGCAACACTTGATAAAGTCGAAAGCGACGCTGCACCAACGGACTGTTATTTCTTAGCGCATGATTTAGACCTTTAGGGTGCTTCTTAAGAGTCTTAAATGTTGCATTTAGTACATTAACAAATTCAGATGGCTCAGAAGGATCGTTGATTTTTAGATCGTCTAAGGCTTCTTTTACTGATACTTCCTTTTCACAATCAACCAACGATTGTAGGAAACTATTTTTGAAAAAGGTCATTCCGCTAGTTTTTGTAGCATCAACATAATCTAGTCGACCAAACGGCATCTTACTCAGTTCAGCCTCTTCTAGACCTCGAACTTCATTATAAAACGCTAAAGGTTGCTCAAACAAAGATAGAGAAACACTATCAAGAGACGTTTTAATACTCTCAAAGTGCTCTAAATGTACTGCGATAAGAATAAAGCGAGGTCGATTTTGAGCAACTCCAGCCAATCGGGCATTCACGTGCAAACACAGTGGAACATAACCAATTGATGCAAAAACCTTTGCAACCTCATACCAAGCATGAAACTGTTGCCCTTCAGAGTCCTTAAATGGTCGCAATATACCTGTGACGTTTTCAAGCAATGCAATCTTGGGTTTTGTTAATTTTACAAATTTAGCAAACTCCCAAGGAAGCGTATTCTTGTCATTATCCTTTTCTCGCTTACCTGCCATACTAAAGCTTTGGCAAGGGGGACCTCCTGAAACTAAATCTAATCCGCCACTACGACCAAAAGCAGTCTGCAACATTTTAGTGAAGTTATCATTACTCTCTAGTAAGCGGTTTAGCTCGACAATGCTTCCAACAACCAGCTTGCCATCTAGCGGCAAGTTTTTTGCGCCCAAATCTGTAGTTCCCTCTTCACCATAAGGAGGAAACTCAAAAGGGTTTTCACGTAAACGAGGCTTTAATTCGTTGTATTTGCTATTCAACCAAAAGGTGTGAGACGGCATTTTTTCTTGATTTGCTAGCTCGTGCAAATCTTCATTAAAGAAATTATATGCAAATGTTTCTGCCGCCATCGGAGACAACTCATTAGCTAAAACCAATTCAAACCCGGCTTGATCTAGGCCTAGAGACAACCCCCCACACCCAGCAAACAACTCAATATGATTCACGAAAAAACCCATCAATAAAAAACGAATGCTGGGGATTCTAAGCAAAGCTAGACAGAATGTCCAGGCTTAATTTTGCCTAAGCCTTTCGTTGATTCTCACTTTTATTGTAATATGCTGTTATCAAAGGCTTATTAGAGCAGCCTCACCTCACATAAAGACCCCTCTTGGTCAGCTCTGTAAATCTATCGGCGGATGTCGGTGTTTGCAGATCTGGTTATCACAAGCACCACAACTTTACGCACATAGAAAGCTAAAAAGGTTGTGAGTCATGCTACGTATCACCACCTTTTGGCCCTTCAGGTTTAGGGGAACCTTTGAAAAAAGCGCCAACGCGCTCCCAGTTACTTCAATATTACGTAGCGCCAAAAGGCAATCAAACCATGTCAAAAGACAAAAAATCTCTACCTACGATCTCCAGATTAAAACAAAGAGCGAAAGCCCTTAAGAAAGCACAAAACATCTCTCACTCAGAGGCGCTAAATAAGCTGAGTCATGAGTACGAATTTCAATCTTGGAGTGACCTGAACAAGTTCTTGATAGAACAAGAACAAACGTCAATTCCTACACCTACTCCATCAACAACATTTGTTGAATATGACGATGTTTCGATGAGTGAAAAAGACTTCGCCGTTCTGGAGAAAGAGCGGTCAACCGAGTTAGAGCAGTCACACAAAAAAAAGGTAAACGAGAATAAAAAAGTTTTAACTCGACTCGGCTTAGAATTTTCTATTTTTGAGCCCACAATAACGGGGTTAAAGAAATCAATTCTCGATGCTACGCAAACAGTTCGATCTCACTTTGAACTTGAGAATTTCCATTTTTATTGGGAGCAAAAGCAAGGGCCTGATTACAAGGTAGTCAAAGAGGCAATTCTTGTTAGTGAGTTTTCTCAAGTTAATTCAAAAGTCAGCCTTTATCGACCGATGACAAAACAAGGCGATCCAAGGATGTGGTTCCGCGGGTTAACAAAATTCGCAAACGCCGGAGATCAAATTGCAATTGTTATCGACGAGCAACGAGCTCTTCTATTTAATTTGTCTGATGTTTGTCTAGAAGAACAATTAAAACGAGAAAGTTCAGAAATAGGTAAAGTCCTAACGCTTCAAGTGAAAGAGAGCAATGAAGTTGTCATTGAGCTTCTTGATAAGCTCAGAGCCTTAGCAGCTTCTCAATTCTCTGCTCTTAGAAAGGGGGATACAGCTATCGGCTATACGCTTGAGACCAAGCTTGGTATAGAAGCTAACTCTAGCAAAAAGCCTGATTACAAAGGCATAGAACTAAAGTCCGGTCGAGGCTCAACTAATAGAACAACACTATTTGCTCAAGTCGCTGATTGGTCACTCAGTCCTTGTAAGAAAAGTGCCGAAATTCTCAATAAGTATGGATATCAAAGAGAGGAAGACTTTAAGCTCTATTGTACTGTGAGCACTCAAAAGGAAAACTCACAAGGGCTAAGCTTTATCTATAACCAATCAAAAGATCAGTTGGAAGAATGGTCAAATAAGAGTGAGTTGGTCGCTGTCTGGCCTGGTGATTTGCTTAGGAATCGGCTGAAAGAAAAGCACGCAGAAACATTCTGGGTGGAAGCCAAGAGCGAGATGGTAGAAGGTGTTGAGCAATTTCAGTTACTTAGCGTTACACACACAAAAGCACCAATTGTTAGCCAACTACTTCCCTTAATAGAAGCAGGTGTAATCACAATGGACCATTTGATTAAGAGAAGCGGGAAAACTGGCCGCGTCAGTGAAAAAGGCCCACTTTTCAAAATGGATAAGAAAAACCTTAGCTTACTATTCCCTGAACCATCCAAATACGATCTTATCTAAACTCACGAAAGGCTTACACGTTGTAAGCCTTTTGTTCCTTTCCAAATCCAAACAAAGATCACAACTTATTATCAAAGTCCGACGTGCGGTTTTCTGTCATCCATATTTAACGTGCTAGTCATAATTATCAATAAGAATAATCACTCTAATTCGACTTATGGACAGACAGATGAAATTGACACAATGGATTGTTGGGCTAAGTGGCTTACTCACATTACCGAGCTTGGCAGACACAGATGTATACCTTACGAATAACTCAGACCAACCGTTAACCATTCAGGTAAAACATGAAGGCAGCGATTTACTGGAATACGGTGAAGAATGGCAGCAACATGTGCAATTACTTGGTCCTTGGGAAACCAAATCGATACTGAGCTTTAATCGCTGGGAAGGCGTGAAAACTGGCCAGAACTATCGCTTTGAAACCGTGGTGTCTAACCCACAAGGTGAGAGTGTCACACTCAACCAAGTGGTGGAGGGCCATTGGTATAACTCGACAATGGAATATGGCCTGTCGGCTGCTGATGTCGGTTTAGCATTGAAAGATGACCGTAACGTCCACCGTTCTTATACGGGATCTTTTGGTATTCGCAATACAGAGCTCGCATTCAAATCGAGCAAGACAGCCCGGTACGACGATTTGCACTACACCATCACCCCTAGCAAGGTAGATGAAGCAACGGATAATAATGAGCAAAACCTGAAGCTGATGACTTATAACATCTGGGCTCTGCCTGCGATTGCTTCACATATTGGCGATCGTTACGCGCTAATTCCTGATTACGTCAAAGGTTACGACGTACTGGCACTACAAGAGGTGTTTGCCAATGGTCGTGATGCGTTCTTACGAGAACTTGCAAAAGAATATCCTTACCAGACTAAAATGCTGGATAAAGAGGGTTTCAACATTTACGACGGCGGTGTGATCATCGTGAGCCGCTACCCTATCGTGAATCAGGCGCAATATGTGTTCCCTGATTGCACCGGCACCGACTGTTTTGCCGACAAGGGCGTGAATTATGCGGAGATAGTCAAAGGTGGTCAGGCTTACCATGTGTTTGCCACGCATACCGCCTCTTTTGATACGGACACGGCACGAGACTATCGCCAACGCCAATTTAAACAGATGCGTTCGATGGCTCAGTCTTTGAATATCCCAACGAGTGAAACTGTGGTTTACAGTGGCGACTTCAATGTGAATAAGTTGAAGTTCCCTGATGACTATCAACAGATGATTGCGAACTTAAGTGCAATCGAGCCGCAGTACTCAGGTTATACGGCCTCCACCTTCGACCCTCGCATTAACAATTTTGCCGGAGAGGCTTTATCTGGTGGTGAGAATGTTGAGTACCTCGACTACGTGATGGTGAGTAATGAGTATGGCGTGAAGTCGTTTAACGATAACCGTGTCGACGTTCCGCGCTCTACCGCAGAGAGTTTGTGGAAACACTTCAATCTGTCGGATCACTTCCCTGTTAGCGCTGTGATCAAGCCATGAAGCGTGTTGCGTTAATTACTGTGTCCGCCGTTGTGGCGGGCACGATTTGGTTCTCAATAGCGGGCGATAAGAGTGAAAGCTTGTTGCCGTTTTCTGCTGTGATTGAAGGCCGTGCTGAACAAGGTACCAGTGGTCATTCTTCTTCATCAGTAAATCAAACTGTCAGTAAAAAAGTCGTACCCAAAGCCAAAGATACCCCCTCTCCAATTAAAGCCATTGCTGGACGTTTGAATGACGCCAAAGGTCGCGCATTAAAAGCCGAAATAGAGACATTCTGGCATACGTGTATGTCTGACCATAACTGCGAATCTAAGCTGGCCGAACTGGAAAGTTATATGTCGGGTGAGCGCTTTGCTTTACTGGCGAACTACCATCAGATCAATAGTTTATGGCAGCAAAGTGTGGGTGATTTGTTGTTTGATGAGCAGCAACCGCTCGCCTCTCGTGTTGCTCTTCTCAAAGCGGAAGCAAGAAAGGTATGGGGTGAGCTGGCCGAAGTCATTTTTGCTGATGAATTTGCCCTTTACGATTTTAGTTTGCAGGCAGAGCAGTTGAATTCGACTCCCGCTCAAGACTACGTTCAAGCCTTTGAGGATTTAGTTCAAGAGTGGCAAGGCAATGAAGAAACGTTGGGATTAGCCAGCGAGCAAGCAAAGTACGAACGTGCGGTGGCGTTAATTCCGGATAGCGTCAGCCAAACAGAACGTAAGGCTTTGATTGAGGAGCTTCAACAAACTTACCTTTCTGAGCAAGAGAGCAAAGAGATACGCGCTCGCGAACAACAAGTCGCCGAGCAACAGCAGCAAGTGCGCGATTATCAGAGTGAGTTGCAACAGCTTGAATCCAAACTAGCAACGCAAAGATCGACCAGCCATACAGGTTTATCGGACTCGGAATGGCAGCGTTATTACCAACAAGAGGTGGCGGATTTTCGTCGTGAGTTCTTTGCGGGCTAACGGCTCGTTTGTCTGAGCAATTGGAGGTGAGAGATTCCCTACTCGCTCATTCTTCGCTCTAAGCAATGACGATGTTTGAGTGTAAGCGTAAAGACAACAAATACCTCCCCCACTAACTCAAAACTTAAACCGTGTCATTCCAACAAGCCTAGGCGCGACTAGGAATCTGGTTTCAACAAGCTTTAGATTGGCGAGAACACCAAAGTTCACAGCACTTGGTGAGTAGATTCAGAATTACACTCGTCCCTCGTTTTTCAGAATGACGGTATTTAAAACATGAGTGTGGAATAAGATTTCCTACTCATTCATCTTCGCTCTGGGAAATGGCGATGTTTGGCTTTGAACATGAAGACAGCTAATACCTCCTCCACTAACTCAAAACTTAAACGGGGTCATTCCAGCAAGCCTAAGCGCGACTAGGAATCTGGTTCCCGCGAATGCTTGATACAAGAAGGTCGCTCAATTGAAAGCGAACGACCTTTTGTTATTGATTCTTTGGTGCAGATCAAGAGTTACAACACTCGTAAGCACTCTTCCGGAGGCAAGCTTAGAAGAGTATTAGCGAAGTTGATCTTCTCATCTCGCCATTTCAATGCTGCTTCTCGGCTGTCTTGCGAATGTCGGTCGGCCTCAAAGTAGCTTTTTCTTGGTAGTCCGTTCGCTGGCGTCATCACCATAGATTGTTCATTCAAACGAATCGTAAATAGGAACTGACCACGTTGCCCGGCTTGCGCTGCTGGGTGGTGCAATGTGGTATCGCAGCAATAACGTTTATCACGTAGCGCGCGGCATGTGTATTCAAAAGCATCTTGAGCACCACGACCAGGGAGCGCGGTATAAATACTGATGCCATCTCGTTGCAAAGACTGATCACCCGCCGCCAGTTGCACCGCGTATTGGATCATCCTAAAGCCCAGAACCACGCCACCAATGCTGTTCAATCCACTGTATTGAATTGCACCTTCTAAGCTCAGACGAAGTTTGTCTTCCCCTTCATAAAGAAAAAGATCAGGCGATGCCCAATCACTCTTTGGAATAAGCAGTTGAGTAATATCCGAGTGTTCCATGTTGGTCTCCGCAACAATGAGTGTATTTGAGACCACAAACATAACGTAATGAGAATTATTATCAATAAATTTAAAGAAAAACTGAGAGTATAAAAAGGCACGGCTCACTACAATAGGTCGTGCCTATATCAGAAATGCCAATCCGCTGAACTCAAATTGAACTCCTTGAGCCAAACCGGATTTCGATCGTAACTTCAGAACAAGTTCAAACCAAACACACCTTTCACATCAAATAACACTTGCTCGGTTTTCTCACGTGAACGTTGGCTGCCTTGTTTAAGGATTTCGATAAGTTGTGCTTTGTCATCTAAGAACATGGCGCGTTTTTCTCGGATTGGACGAAGCATCTCTTGCAGACACTCCTCCAACACTTTCTTGGTTGTTCCGTCACCCAGCCCACCGTGGCGATAATGCGCTTTTAACTCTTCCACATAAGCTTTGTCAGTGTGGAACGCATCAAGGTAAGTGAACACGATGTTACCTTCCACTTGGCCTGGGTCTTCAATACGCAAGTGGTTTGGATCGGTGTACATGGATTTCACCGCTGCGCTGATCTCTTTCTCTGTCGCTCCTAAGTTGATTGCGTTACCCATGCTTTTCGACATTTTGTTTTTGCCATCCGTACTTGGCAATCGCGGCGCGTCACTGAGCAGTGGACGACACTCTTTCAGAATAGCTTTCCCGCCAAGGTGGTTTATCTTTCTCACGATTTCATTGGTTTGCTCTAGCATTGGCAATTGGTCATCACCAACGGGAACAAGTGTCGCGTGAAAGCCAGTAATGTCAGCCGCTTGAGAGATTGGATAAGTCAAAAATCCAGCCGGAATCGAGCGCTCAAATCCCTTACTTTGAATTTCGTTTTTCACCGTCGGATTACGCTCCAAACGTGCGATAGAAACCAAGTTACTGTAGTACATGGTCAGCTCAGCAAGCGCAGGAACTTGGGACTGCAAGCAGATGGTGGTTTGAATCGGATCGATGCCAACGGCAAGATAATCCGCCACGACGTTCAAGATATTGGAAGAAACCTTGGAAGGATTATGCGCATTGTCGGTTAAGCCCTGCATATCAGCAACGAGAATGGTTTGATCGTGCTGAGTTTGCAGCGCGACTCGCTGTTGTAGTGAACCGACGTAATGACCTAAATGCAGAGGGCCAGTGGCTCGGTCGCCAGTGAGAATGACTTCGCGTTGTTGAGTGTTTTGTGTGGTGTTCATAACTTATCTCCGAATAAAAATAGATCGCTACTGGAGATAAAAAAGACATGACACTCTTAGCTACCGTCCAGCAGCGTAAGAATGTAAAGATTCCGCGCCGCTCTAATTAGAGCGCCACCAGAAGAAGTTTGATGAAGGTGTGAATGTCGTTTTCATGCTTTTAAAACTAACAAGGAGCAGAGCTGAAAACAACCCTACTCCTTGTACAATTTGATTTTTCAGTTTTGGCACGCTTTGCCAGCACGGCATCAAATCTGGATATACATGGCGATGACCAGTGCAGCACCAAATAGGCTACCCGATACAAACGCACACAATACCGCTTTATTCTGTTTGCTTCTCATCCTTTACTTCTCGACTTTAGAGCACGTAGAGCAACGCTGATTGCTCCGCTCTCATACTAAGTTGAACAGTGATAAATCCTTTCCGGTGAATCGATACGCCAAACAATCTTCGGTTCACTCTGTTGCACACAGCGTTACGATTTTTGGCGAAAACTTAAACCACTTAGTCCAAGAAGTGTGATGACGTTAGAACAAGTTCAATGAAAGCCGACAAGGTTTACAGAGACGTGTCTATTAAAAACGACCAGATTTATTGTGCAAAACTGTCGAGGTTCAAAAGGACTAGCAACCAGATGTCGCCGTTTCAAAACTCGGTTCTGAGCCCTCTCCCGATGCTTGGGTGTAAAGGAAATAGCATTGACCGTTCTCTAATGCATCGGCGTTTTGAGCAAAACCAATGTAGAGTTTGTTCTTGCCCGGCGCCTCTGGATCAGACACCACCAAATCCCCATCGAGGTTCACCATTTCTTCGACCGAAACGTTGTCTAAATGCCCCCAAACCATCAATGGTTCGCCATCGTCCTGCGCACCATTTTTGTTCAAATCTAAAAAGGTATTGTCTGTTGCCGTGGAGCCAATCGATACGCCATAACCAAGCTGATACTTGGCATTGGCAATTTGGTTGGCGTTCACCACAGCGCCTCTCACGCCTTCAATCACTGCTGCTCTCGCATCACCCTGAATATTCAAAAAACGTGGTGCAGCGGTCACGGCTAATATCCCAAGAATCACGATAACCACGACTAACTCAATTAAGGTGAAACCCTTTGCTGTTCTCATTTAAAAGCCCTGTATTTGTTGCTTAGGGCACATGTTAGAGCGGTGAAATGAGATTACTATTGGCCAACATTGGATTGGGAAATCTTACGTCGGGTTCGAGAACAATCTGACAAAGTGGCGAGGGATTAGCGACGTTTTGAGGTTCCCCAGTTGGATGCAATAAATAAGGTCGGAGAAAAACACAAAAACGGAGGCATTCGCGCCTCCGTTTCAATTCAGCATTTTCGTTGAGTTCTTGAGCTCAACAATATGAACGATCATACCGGATATTCGTGGAAACCCATTTTCTCGGAGATCACGCGGCCAGCATTGTGCAGCATGGATACGTACTCTTCACGGCGAGACTCTTCAAAGCGCACCGTTGGAAAAGACATAGACACACCCGCAACCACATGCCCAAAGCGGTCATAGACCGGAACCGCGACACAATATAAGCCAGGTTCTTGCTCTTCGTTATCTTCCGCGTAATGCTGCTTACGAACTAACTCAAGCTCTTTAAGCAAAGATTCAACGTCTTTATGAGTATTTTTTGTATGACAAATAAACTCAATATCTTTCAATGATTCTCTGACAAATGCTTCTTCGCGTTCCGCTAAAAGTACTTTACCAATCGCGGTACTATAGAGCGGATTGCGGCGTCCGACACGTGAGTGCATTCGCAATGAGTATTTAGCATCCAATTTATGGATGTAGATGATCGCGTCTTCATCTAATGCACCAAGGTGTAATGCTTCACCTGTTGCATCCGCGATTTTGGTCATCTCGATGTCTGCTAATTCAATAAGGTCGACATACTCTAGCGACTTCGCTCCCAATTCGAACAAGCGAATGGTTAAGCTGTACTTATCGGCTTCACCCTCTTGGGATACATAGCCTAACGTCTTCATTGTTTGAAGAAAACGGTAAGTCGTCGCCTTCGACATCATCAATCGTTGAGACAAATCCGACACGCCAATTTCTTTCTGCTCGCCTAACGCTTCTAAGATACTAAAGACCTTTAGAACGGAAGAGACGGATTCTGGTTGTGTGTTCTTTTCTGCCATATTCTCGCTTTTCCACATCAATGTTTCAGCCAGTATACCTTTAGTGTTCAAAAAAAATGAAAAGCTTTTTCAATAAAAACTCTTATTTGTATGATAAATCGTCGCGTAAAGGTGACTCACATCATAAAATTTTTAAAACACCTTTTCATTTTAGTTGATCGCGTAATTTCATTTCTATAAAGTGACCTCATCTGATGGCAATAAGTCATACATTAATACTTAATTTGCATGGTAAGGAACTCATTATGATTCTCGATTCGTTCAATCTTGAAGGAAAAGTCGCTGTTGTGACTGGGTGTAATACTGGACTTGGTCAAGGTATGGCGTTGGGTTTGGCTAGCGCAGGCTGTGACATTGTCGGCGTGAACATTTCTGAACCAACAGAAACCAAACAACAGATCGAAGCGCTTGGTCGCCGCTTTTTGGATGTACGTGCGAATCTTATGGTTCTAGACGATATTCCAAGCATCATTGATCAAGCTGTTACTGCGTTTGGCAAGGTCGATATCTTGGTAAACAACGCTGGCATCATTCGTCGCAATGACGCACTCGAATTCAGTGAGCAAGATTGGGATGACGTGATGGACATCAACGTCAAATCGGTCTTTTTTATGTCTCAAGCCGCAGCCAAGCAGTTCATCGCTCAAGGTACTGGCGGCAAGATCATTAACGTGGCGTCCATGCTTTCATTCCAAGGTGGTATCCGCGTGCCTTCATACACGGCATCGAAAAGCGGCGTGATGGGCGTAACGCGTTTGATGGCGAATGAATGGGCAAGCAAAGGTATTAACGTCAATGCGATTGCGCCGGGTTATATGGCGACTAACAACACCGCAGCTCTGCAAGCAGATGAAGAACGAAATAAAGCAATCGTCGAGCGCATCCCTGCAGAGCGTTGGGGTACACCAAAAGATCTGGCTGGGCCGTGTGTCTTCCTTGCGTCTTCTGCTTCTGATTACGTGAACGGCTATACCATCGCGGTCGATGGCGGCTGGTTAGCTCGTTAAGGAGAAAGTGATGTTTGTATTTAATAAAGACATTGCTCTGGAAGATCTTGGCGATGGTATCAAACGCAAAGTTTTGGCTTACAGTGACAACATGATGAGCGTCGAAGTGTATTTCGACAAAGGTGCGGTCGGCGCTTTGCACAGTCACCCTCATGAGCAAATTACTTATGTGCTCTCCGGTGAGTTTGAATTCACCATTGGCGACGAGACAAAAGTCGTCAAAGCTGGAGATGCGCTATATAAGCAGCCGAACATCATTCATGGCTGTACTTGTTTAAGCGAAGGTGTGCTGCTCGATAACTTCACGCCTATGCGCAAAGATTTTGTCTAAATTTAAAAGATTATTATTGGAGAAACCCATGAAAATTGCACTGATGATGGAAAATAGCCAAGCGGGTAAAAACGCGATTGTGCTAAACGAACTTGAGCAAGTGGCTCGTTCACAAGAATACTCAGTATTTAACGTAGGCATGAGTGATGAAAACGATCATCACCTGACTTACATCCACCTAGGCATCATGGCGAGCATCTTGATCAACTCTAAAGCAGTGGATTTCATCGTGACTGGCTGTGGTACAGGACAAGGTGCCATGATGTCATTGAATATTCATCCGGGCATTGTTTGTGGCTACTGCTTAGATCCATCTGACGCATTCTTGTTTAATCAAATTAACAACGGTAATGCCTTATCGCTTGCGTTCGCAAAAGGTTATGGCTGGGGTGCAGAATTAAACGTTCGTTATATTTTCGAGAAAGCATTCACAACCGGAAATCGCGGCCAAGGTTATCCACTAGAACGAGCAGAACCGCAGCAGCGAAATGCTGCCATTCTTAACGATGTGAAGTCTGCTGTCGTAAAAGAAAACTACCTCGATACGTTAAAAGCCATTGACCCAGAACTGGTGAAAACCGCAGTAAGTGGCGTGCGTTTCCAGCAATGTTTCTTTGAGCACTGCCAAGATGCAGAGATCGAAGCATTCGTACGCGAAATCTTAGCTTAATGTCTTAAATCCCGTTGTCGCTTTTATTCTATCTTTAAGCGGCAACGGTTTCACGCATATACCCCCCATCAAAAATATAATCATACATATCACTCTTTCTTAGCGTGGTATCTTTTCTAATTCCGTCCAAAAAAATCGTATCACCGCCCTACCTCCCCTTCAATAAAAATTAATTTAAACAATAAAGTTCAATCACTTAAACCACATTTCTACCAGAAAAATCATTTCTTCACTGTTTAAATAACAAAATTGAAATAGCGTTTCATTTGTCACATTTTTTGTATTTCCCGTTCGATCTTTTGTCATACATATTAAATAATGAACCAACGTTTTAAAAAACAGAAACCTTATTTTTAAAATCACTAGGGGTACAAAAATGAACATAGATATACTCGTAGTCGCCGTTTACTTTGTGTTTATGATCGCTGTCGGGATCATCTTTAAACGCTTGGCCGGTAACTCAACCAGTGACTACTTTAGAGGTGGCGGCAAGATGTTGTGGTGGATGGTAGGCGCAACGGCGTTTATGACCCAGTTCAGTGCGTGGACGTTTACCGGTGCAGCAGGCAAGGCCTTTACTGACGGCTTTCCGATCATGGTGATCTTCATGGCGAATGCGTTCGGCTTCTTGTTGTCTTGGTTATTCTTTTCATACCGTTTCCGTCAAATGCGAGTAGTGACACCTGTAGAGGGTGTGCGCCGCCGCTTTGGTGCAACGAACGAGCAAGTGTTCACTTGGGCAACAATGCCAACCAGCATTGTTTACACGGGTATTTGGTTGAATGGCTTGGCGCTGTTCGTGAGTGCGGTGTTCAAAATTGACATCGAGACCACCATCATTGTCACGGGTTTGATCGTTCTGTTTATTTCTGTGATTGGCGGCTCATGGGGCGTTGTGGCGTCAGACTTTGTCCAAATGGTTGTCATCATGGCCGTAACTGTAGTGTGTGCCGTAGCGGCGATCATTAAGATCGGTGGCCCAAGTAACTTGATCGAGCAGTTTCCTACCGATTCAATCATGGGACCGGGTATGAACTACCCATTGCTGTTCGTCGCTTGGTTTATCTTCATGTTCGTTAAGCAGTTGCAAAACATCAACAACATGCAAGACTCTTACCGTTTTCTTACTGCAAAAGATTCTATCAACGCGCGTAAAGCAGCTCTACTTGCCTTTGTGTTGATGCTTGTTGGCCCTGCGATTTGGTTTATGCCTCCTTGGGTAACTGCAGTTATCTACCCAGACGCAGCACTTGCGCACGTCGATGCTCTTGGCGGAAAAGCAGCCGATGCGATTTACCTTGTGTTTGTAGAACGTGTGATGCCAGTCGGCATGGTTGGCCTACTTATGTCTGCCGTGTTTGCAGCCACCATGTCTTCAATGGATTCGGGCCTCAACCGAAATGCAGGTGTTTTCGTTCGTAACTTCTACAACCCAATCATCAATAAAGATGCGTCCGAACGTCAGCTTATGCGTGTCAGCCAAGCGGTAACCATTGTGTTTGGTGTACTGATCATCATGGTCGCATTGTTCATCAATTCATTGCGTGGTTTGAGCTTATTCGACGCAATGATGTACGTAAGTACCCTACTTCAAATGCCTATCTTGGTGCCGTTATTCTTCGGCATGTTCATCAAGAAAACGCCGGATTGGGCAGCATGGGCAACGCTTGCTGTTGGTATGGTGGTCTCTTATCTCGTGAGTTTTGTGATCACTCCAGACGTTATCGCGAACATGTTAAATCTTGAAAATGGCTTTACCAGCCGTGAAGCGTCTGACCTGATTGTCATGAACGGCATCATCGGTCATCTACTGATTACAGGTGGCTTCTTCTGCTTAACCACTAAGTTCTACAAAGCGCCTCAAGAAGCGCGCGCAAAAGAGCTTTCGGAATTTTGGACGGATGTTGATACACCAGTGGTGGAAGCTGAAGGACAAGATGAAGTGGATCGTCAACAACGAAGCATGCTTGGCAAACTGATCTTGGTGTTTGGTACTTTGGTTATCGCCATGGTGTTGATTCCAAATCCATTCTGGGGACGCATGGCCTTCCTATTCTGTGGTGGTGTTGTTCTTACCGTTGGTGCCTTGCTTCTTAAGAGCGCCAAGAAAACTGAAGTACTGTCGACACAATTACAACACTAATTCTCGTTTGAATTCAGACCTAGGAGGCTCGAAGGGTTGAGCCTCCTGCATTCACAACGAACAACAGATAAGTCTTGAGTCAGTCATTTTTTGCAGAGTGACTCGCTGAATACTTTTTGAGGTAAGAACCATGAATCAAGCTTACATTCACGATAACTTTCTTCTCTCCAACCCACTTGCTCAGGATCTGTATCGTCGCTTTGCTGCACCGATGCCGATCATAGACTTTCACAATCACCTTGAAGCAGAAGACATTTGGCAGGACACAAAACACGAGAACCTCACCCAAGCATGGCTTAATAGCGATCACTATGTGTGGCGAGCGATGCGAAGTAACGGAATCGACGAGCACTACATCACTGGTGATGCAACGGACACAGAAAAGTTCGCCAAATGGTGCGAAGCCGTGCCTTACTTGATTGGCAATCCCCTTTATCAATGGTCTCATCTGGAGCTAAAACGTTTCTTTGATTGCGATTTATTACTCAATCCAGACAATCAAAAAGACATCTGGGGGTTAAGCCACCAGCAATTCAAACAAGGAAACAACAGTACTCGTGATGTACTGGAACAATTAAACGTCGAAACCTTGTGTACCACGGATTCGCCTTTATCCAACCTAGAGCACCATCTCGCGCTGAAAGAATCTAACTTTAAGGTGCAAGTGTTACCGACGTTCCGTGCTGACGAGTTGTTTTGTTTCAACCAAACCGACAAGTTTCATGCGCTACTCACACACTTATCGAAGTTAACCGCTACCTCAATTGGCACTTTCCAAGATTATCTTTGTGCAATCCAAACAAGGCTAGATGCCTTTCATGAAGTGGGTTGTCGTTTATCTGATTTGGGCTTACCAAGCGTAAGCTTTGAACCATGCAATGAACAGCAAGCAGAACTCATCTTCCAACAGCTTCTACAAAACCAAGCGATTACCCAAACTGCACTTGTTCAACTGACATCCAGATTGTTTTTCGAGCTAGGCCAACGTTACTACCAACTCGGCTGGAGCATGCAACTTCACATAGGCGTTTTGATGAACGTCAATGAAAGACGCAAAGCGCAACTTGGTGGCGGAACCGGATTTAGCGTCATTAACAGTGATTCGTATGCCCATGCCCTTTCCCAGTTACTGAGTGAACTGGATCGAAGTTCGTGTTTGCCTAATACGGTACTCTTTAATCTCAACCCCAACGACAACCCAGTACTAAGCTGCATGGCGGGTGCGTTTCAGGACAGCGATACTGTCGCAGGAAAGATTCAATTTGGTGCGGCATGGTGGTTTAACGATCATAAAGACGGCATGGAATCTCAACTAACAACACTCAAAAATCTCGGCGCGATCGGACGTTTTATCGGCATGCTGACAGACTCTCGCAATGCCTTCTCTTTTAGCCGGCATGAATATTTTCGCCGAGTACTGTGCAACCTCTTAGCAAAATGGGTCGAGGAAGGAGAAATACCTAACGACGAACCATTACTCAAACAAACCATAGAAAACATTTGTTACTACAACGCCAAACGCTACTTTCGCTTCAATTCTGATCAAGGCTTAGAGGGGTAATCGCCATGCTGCAATTTTCAAACAAAGAAATGGAGAACATTCGTCATCGCGCGACGCCTTCTGTCATCGAAGCGCTTATAGAAGATAACCAAATTGTACTTAATCACGAAGTCCTAGTTCCTGAGGACGGACGCGCAACTTGGAACCTATTCTATTATTGCCCTGAACATGGGGTAAGACTGACTTGGGATCGGAATAAGCCAACGTCTCATTGCTGCCCTGTTGATGGCAGAACATTTACTGGTGAGCCGTACGACGGTGCATGGTGGCGCTGGTTAAATGGGTTAAACGCCAAGGCGTGTTATGACTTGGGGTTACTGTGGCATCTAACCAATGAAGACCGTTATCTAGAGAAAGTGAAACAAATACTGCTCCAGTATGCAAAATACTATCCAGACTACGAGGTACACGGCGGCATACCATACAATGGCCCAGGTAAAGCAAATGCACAAACCTTGTGTGAGGCGAACTGTCACCTTGATTTCGCTCGAGGCTATGACTTCATCAAGCAAGCTCTAACGCCAGAACAGCAAGCCTATATCGAACTGCGATTACTGCGAGAAGGTGCGGATTTTCTGGTGGAACATCGCACCGCTCAGCTGCATAACCATGAGATGAAGATAAACGCGACCATCGGTGTGATTGGCCTTATTCTTGATGAACAACGTTATCTCGATTTCGCACTCAACACCGAATACGGACTGCACTATCAGCTAGAACATGGTTGTATCGGAGAAGGCATGTGGTTTGAAGGCTCGATCCACTATCACTACTACGCGTTACAAGCCTTGCTGAATTTCGAGAAAATGGCACATCAAACCCCATACTCTGTCAGCTCGAATCCTAACTACTTAAAGTTACTGAAATTCCCGCTACAGTTGGTAATGAACACCGGTGATTTCCCTCGCTTGAACGATTGTATCGCAGGACAAGAAAAGCTCACTCATGCTCACTTGTTTGAATTTGCCTACAAGCAAACACCGTGTGAAGAATTTGCTCGTGCCTTAGCCAGCATCTATCAAAACATCAGTCGCGATAACATCAACGCTTTGCTCTATGGCGTGGATGAACTCCCTCAAGTTAGCCCGTTACTTTGTCACTCAACACATAGCGAAGCCGCTGGCTTGACCATTGCCCATCATCAAACATTGAATAATGCTCTGTTGTACAAGCACGCACCGTATGGCGGTGAGCACGACCATTATGACCGACTCGGCTTTATCCTAACGCGTAATGGCAAAGAGGTTTTGCCCGATTTAGGCACGACAGGTTACGGTGCAGAACTGCATTATGGCTATTACAAAAACACCGCAACACACAATACACTGGTGGTGAATCAGCAAAACCAATCCCCAATCCACCCGCAATTACTGGGTTTTACACAAACTGAGAATTACACCACCATCGATGCCGTTGTGGATTGGTCACAACCAGAAGCCAGTGTCGATAGCCATACTATCGTGCAATGGGACAAAGAGGCGTATCAAGATGTAGTGTTCCGTCGTGCCTTCATTTGGCTTGATGATGTCGCCATTGAATTGAACACGATTCTCAATCCACACAACCAACAATTGGATCTGACTTATCACGTTCGAGGTGAACATCTTCTCCAACCAGAAAACGGGGCTTGGAAGCCAATTACGAACCCACTATCCGGAGCTCTAGCACGGATGACGAATCCACAGATAAGCGAGCCAAACACGGCATTCTCTCTTAATTATGAAATAGAGGGGCAAACAGAATTCCGTCAACACATCTACGCTGACTCACCAGTTGAAGTGCTCATTGGTAATGCACCAGACAATCCAGCAACGTCCGATCTCGCTTATTCCTTGATTCGCTCTCATGCGCACGAGTTGAATACCTTAGTGCTTCATGATCTTTCGGAACAGAGTAACTACAACGTCAATGACGTAACTTGGGGTGAGGAAAGTATCTACTTCGTTCTATCGAACACGAACGGCAGTGAGCACATCAACTGCACTAGAATCATGTATGACTTTAAATCGGCAAGAATCACCATGTTTGAGCAGATGTCATAATAATCTCCATCAAAACAAGGCTAGCTAAATGCTGGCCTTGTCTCTTTAAATATTCCTTTCTATACATGACCTTCCAATTGCACATAAGCGCGCGTTATAAGCAGCACGCTTGAAGAATGACGCTGATCATCTTTTGAACAAAATCCCGAAATATAACGTAAAACCGCAAGGGCGAAATACGCAACCTGTAACTAAACTTTGGGAACACTAACCCCAGTTAGGGAGCAAGAGATGAGCGACAAAAACAATCACTCCAAATGTCCTGTCATGCATGGAGCGAATACCAACCAACAGGCAGCTGAATTCAATTGGTGGCCGAAAACCCTCAACCTCGACATTCTTCATCAACACGACCAAAAAACCGACCCGATGGGCGCGGATTTTAACTATGCCGATGCTTTTAACTCTCTCGATTTAGAGGAAGTGAAAAAAGACCTAAAAGATCTGATGACCGACAGCCAAGATTGGTGGCCAGCGGACTGGGGTCATTACGGTGGCTTGATGATTCGTATGGCGTGGCACTCTGCGGGTACTTATAGAATTGCAGATGGTCGTGGCGGTGCAAGCCGAGGTAATCAACGTTTTGCTCCACTCAACAGTTGGCCAGATAACGGCAACCTAGATAAAGCACGTCGCCTACTTTGGCCAATCAAAAGAAAATACGGCAACAAGTTGTCTTGGGCCGATTTGATGATTCTTGCCGGTAACATGGCTTATGAATCCATGGGCTTCAAAACGTTTGGCTTTGCTGGCGGTCGCGAAGACATTTGGCATCCTGAAAAAGACATCTACTGGGGCGCAGAGAAAGAGTGGTTGCAACCAAGTGGCGGCGAGAACAATCGTTACTCTGGTGAACGCGATCTAGAAAACCCGCTTGCAGCGGTAATGATGGGTTTGATTTACGTAAACCCTGAAGGGGTCGATGGCAAACCTGACCCAATCAAAACCGCACACGATATGCGTGTCACCTTTGCGCGTATGGCAATGAACGATGAAGAAACCGTTGCGCTCACCGCGGGTGGTCACACGGTAGGTAAAGCACATGGTAATGGCGATGCTTCCCTACTCGGCCCTGAACCCGAAGGCGCAGAAATCGAAGACCAAGGCTTTGGTTGGCTCAACAAAACCTCTCGCGGCATAGGACGTGATACCGTCACCAGTGGTGTGGAAGGTGCGTGGACCACTAACCCAACCAAATGGGATAACGGTTACTTCCACTTGTTGTTCACTTACGACTGGTGGGTTACTAAGAGCCCAGCGGGTGCTGCTCAGTGGGAGCCGGTGAACATCAAAGAAGAAGACATGCCGGTGGATGTGGAAGACCCAAGCATCCGTCGTAACCCAATGATGACCGACGCGGATATGGCGCTTAAGTTTGATCCGGAATACCGCAAGATTGCAGAGCGTTTCCGTGATGATCCTAAGTACTTCGAAGATTGTTTCGCTCGCGCTTGGTTTAAACTGACTCACCGCGATTTAGGCCCTAAATCTCGTTACCTCGGCCCTGATGTGCCAGCAGAAGATTTGATTTGGCAAGATCCCGTGCCACCTGTCTCTTACCACCTATCTGAAGAGAACATCGACGCGCTCAAGATGGCGATTCTCAATAGCGAATTGAGCATTGCTGAGCTGGTTTCTACCGCATGGGACAGCGCTCGTACTTACCGTGGTTCTGACCGTCGCGGTGGTGCTAATGGCGCACGACTTCGTCTTGCTCCGCAAAAAGATTGGGTGGGTAACGAGCCAGAAAGATTGCAGAGAGTATTGAGCGTGCTCGACGATATTCGCACCACACACAACTCGCCAATTAGCATGGCGGATTTGATTGTGCTGGCGGGTGGCGTAGGTATCGAGAAAGCGGCATCCAACGCAGGTATGAATATCTCCGTGCCATTTAGCCAAGGACGTGGAGATGCAACGGACACTATGACCGATTCCGATTCGTTCGATGTGCTTGAACCAATTCACGATGGCTTCCGCAACTGGCTGAAATCCGATTACATCGTAACGGCTGAAGAGCTCTTATTGGAAAGAAGCCAATTGATGCAACTGACCGCTGTCGAGATGACGGTGCTCATTGGTGGTATGCGTGTTCTTGGCACCAATTATGGTGGTACAAGCCAAGGTGTATTCACCGATAACGTCGGCGCACTGACCAACGATTTCTTCGTTAACCTCACTGATATGAGCTACACATGGCATCCAACCGGTGACAACGAGTATGAAATCCGCGAACGCGCTTCTGGCCAAACCAAATGGACTGCGTCACGTGTCGACTTAGTATTCGGCTCTAACTCGGTACTACGCTCTTACGCTGAAGTTTACGCTCAGGACGACAACAAAGAGAAGTTTGTCCAAGACTTTGTCACAGCTTGGGTGAAAGTGATGAACAACGATCGCTTCGACTTATAAAGAGCGCGCTTTTATCCATTATCTTCCAAAAGAGCTGATGACCTCAGCTCTTATTTTTTCATCCTAACTGTCACTGATTCCTTCCTCTCCCCCTAGATAAATTGTAATACAATTAACATTATTCACTGAACAAACATTTGCGTAGTTAAAGCGAATCTCTTGGTTATATTTGGCATAGATACACTTATTATTTGAGACACTAAAACCCGCTAAAAACCAAGAAAAATCGAGCCAATAGCCAAACCAACCTCTCACTTTTGCCAAAAAACATCGATAAAACCTTATTCATTGCATTTTCCGATTGCAAAATCCAACTGAGGACTTAAGATAAAGCCATATAATCATACAATACGATATTTGGAGTCTGATATGACAAAACCTGTCATTGGTTTCATCGGCCTTGGTCTGATGGGTGGAAACATGGTTGAGAACCTACAAAACCGTGGTTACGAATTAAACGTAATGGATTTGAATAAAGACGCTGTGGCAGCTTGTGTTGCTCGCGGCGCTAAAGCGGCAAACACACCTAAAGAACTTGCTGAAGCAAGTGACATCGTAATGCTGTGTCTAACGACTTCTGAAGTTGTAGAAAAGATCGTTTACGGTGAAGAAGGTATTCTAGCGGGTATCAAAGAAGGCGCGACTTTGATCGACTTCGGTACTTCTATCCCAGCTTCGACTCGTAAGATCGGTACTGATCTTGCTGCGAAAGGCGCAGGCATGATTGATGCGCCTCTTGGCCGTACTCCAGCTCACGCGAAAGATGGTCTACTAAACATCATGGCTGCTGGCGACATCGAAACGTTCAACAAAGTTAAGCCAGTGCTTGATGAACAAGGCGAAAACGTATTCCACCTTGGTGCTCTTGGTTCTGGTCACGTAACTAAGCTCGTGAACAACTTCATGGGCATGACAACAGTAGCAACTATGTCTCAGGCGTTCGCTGTTGCTAAGCGTGCTGGCGTTGATGGCCAACAGCTATTCGACATCATGTCTGCAGGTCCATCAAACTCACCATTTATGCAGTTCTGTAAGTTCTACGCTGTAGACGGCGAAGAGAAGCTAGGTTTCTCAATCGCAAACGCAAACAAAGATCTAGGTTACTTCCTAGAAATGGTTAAAGATCTAGGTACTGAGTCTCTTATTGCTGAAGGTACTTCTAAGAGCCTTCAAGCAGCGGTAGACCAAGGCCTTGGTCAAAACGACGTTCCAGTTATCTTTGACTACTTTGCTGAACTAGAAGGTTAATAACCCTTTCTAAACCAAATTTTCTAAGCCTTGCTCACCTAGTAGCAAGGCTTTTTTTGTTCTTCTTCTTCCATTCTTCCATTCTTCCATTCTTCCATTCTTCCATTCTTTATTTTTCTGCGCTCTAACGGTGGCATCAAAAAGCTAGTCGACGCATTCCAAACAAATCGTAAGCCCAGCCTTTAAAAACAAGCCGTCGCCGAACGGGTTATATTGGCGCTAATGTTTTAACAGGCGAGAGCCAACATTTCGCAGCAAATGCCTAGATGTGAGGAATAGCATTGAAGTTCAAATTTACAAGCCGCCCTTCTTTCCAATGCAATTGTTATCTGCATTAAATATCAGCGGCACCTGAACATACCTATCCTAGGGCACATGATGATGTTTATCAGGCGGGCTTGGAATGAAAGAAGATGACCATAAATATGGTGGCTATACCAAACAAGTCGTGCTGCGCTTTAGGCCAATTGGCGTTAGCGACAACGCTTGGCTCAAGTACTTGCGACATTGGTTGCCGAGCCAACAAATTATCCACCCAATTTTAGCTCCTAAGGCCTCTCACAAAGCGACGCAGAAAACGGGCCCGACTGTGGTATTACCGCCAAGATGCGTCTTTCTGGTTTCGATTTATACACACACGGAAAATTCAGAACCACAACCAAACAGGATCTTAACCTTTTAAGCAGTGACTTCGGTGAACTACCCAGACACGATCATCACCGCTGAGTTTGATCCGCTACGTAACGAAGGCGAACAGCTCTACAAACTCATGCTCTCTTATGGTGTCGAAGTCTGAAGGGAACGTTACTTGGGGCCATTCATAGCTTCTCTCAACTTTCTGAAGTAAGTGGTTCAGCAAGACGCGGCATCACTGCGGTTTCAAACCAAACCGAGCATTCCCCATTACTACTGATTTGAAATGAAGTACTTCCCAATGCCTAATGACAACTAGGCGAATTGGGCAAAGAATCAAAAAGCCGGAGTTGTGTAGAGAGGCAAGCCGACAAATAGAAAAAATCCCACAGTGATGACACCGTGGGATTTTTATTAGGAAGAGTGAGTTAAGTGGGACTTAGCTTTTCGCGTTAGCAAACTTTGGGTTCTTAGGCCCTCGCGCTGCGTTCACCAATAGAACACCCACCGAGAGAACAATCGCACCACACAAGATAAACAGTAGTCGACCTGATGGTTCGTTTGGAATCAGAGCCATCGCTAGGATACCGAAGCCCGCTACGCTGATAAGCTTACCAAGCATGCCGCGCTGTTTTGTATCTAGGTTCTGCTGCTCTTCGCTGTCAGCCACAAGAGGCGTGTTCCAGTTCTCGAACAATTGATCCACTTCTTTCTCACGTTCAGGCGACAGACCTTTGTAGAAACGTGTTGTCAGTAGGAAGAATCCACCAGTGAAGACAACGTGTGCTGCTAGGCTCAAGCCAACTTTCAGGTCAGCCCACTCACGTGCTGTAAACGCTTGCTCTAGACCGAATAGGCGCTCCACGTCTTCTGCTTGTAGTGAAATACCGAAGATGTAAGAAACAAAGCCACCAACAACCAGTGTTGCCCAACCAGCCCAGTCCGGCGTCTTACGAATCCACATACCAAGTAGTACAGGAATCAGCATTGGGAAGCCAATCAATGCGCCCACGTTCAGTACGATATCGAACAGGCTCAAGTGACGTAGTGAGTTAATGAATAGACCGATACCAATGATGATGAAACCCATCACGATAGTCGTTGCTTTACTCACGATAACCAGCTCTTTTTGTGACGCTTGTGGACGCACAATCGGGCTGTAGAAGTTCATCACGAAGATACCCGCGTTACGGTTAAGACCAGAGTCCATTGAAGACATAGTCGCCGCAAACATTGCTGACATCAGAAGACCCACCATACCCGCTGGCATTACGTTTTGTACGAATGCTAGGTAAGCTGCATCACCACCTACTGAGCCGTATTGCTCTGCGAAATCAGGCATAAATGCCGCAACGTACCAAGGTGGTAGGAACCAAATGATAGGACCAACAATCATCAGCACACATGCAAGACCTGCTGCTTTACGTGCGTTTTCACTGTCTTTTGCACATAGGTAGCGGTAAGCGTTGATGCTGTTGTTCATTACACCGAACTGTTTAACAAAGATGAACACTACCCAAAGGATAAAGATACTGACGTAGTTCAGGTTGTTACCCAGCATGAAGTCGCCGTGGAAGTTAGACACGATGTTGCCAATACCGCCACCGTGGAAGTATGCCGCCACCGCACAAGTGATCGTCACTGCCATGATAACCAACATCTGCATAAAGTCAGATGCAACAACCGCCCAAGAGCCGCCCGTTACCGCCATTAGCATTAGCACTAAACCCGTAACGATGATGGTCGCTTCCATAGGAATGTTGAAGACCGCCGCCACGAAAATCGCAAGACCATTCAACCAAATACCGGCTGAGATCAAGCTGTCTGGCATACCAGCCCAAGTGAAGAACTGCTCTGAAGTCTTACCGAAACGTTGACGAATTGCTTCAATCGCCGTCACTACACGCAGTTGGCGGAACTTTGGAGCAAAGTAGAGGTAGTTCATGAAGTAGCCAAATGCGTTGGCTAAGAATAGGATTACAACAACGAAACCGTCGTTGAACGCGCGTCCTGCGGCACCTGTAAACGTCCATGCTGAAAATTGCGTCATGAAGGCGGTAGCACCTACCATCCACCATAACATCTTACCGCCCCCTCGGAAGTAGTCACTGGTTGAGGTAGTGAACTTACGGAACATCCAACCAATTGCAACTAAGAAGAAGAAGTAGGCAAGAACAACAAGAGTATCAATAGTCATTTTTTCAGCCTTTCAAGTTTGATCATTTTCTAACGCCTAGACTACTCTGTTCATTATTTTATTTGTACTACAATAAGCTTTAATTGTGATCTGGAACATAAGTTATTTCATTGAAAAATTGGCGAGAAACCCTTTATTTTATTGGAACAACGCCACTCTAAGCCAGAATACCTGCCGTTCAACAAGTAATTATATTGTAATACAAATAATCTATTGCAAATTCATTAAAGTGTGGAATATTTTTCTTCTTCACGCTTTGTCTGAAGATCAAAAATGCGCGGTATTTCTTTGAGGGAAACGTAATGAGATGTTTCGAAGGATTTGGATTGAAATTGGGGTTTAGATGAATATCACAAGCAAGATTCCTGACTCGCTCTCCTTCGTCGCTCTCGAGAGTGACGCAGGGAAAGTTCAGCGCTTTCCGTTCTCGCACCTCGATTCTCCCATCTCGCCTCTTTCAAACACAAAAAAGCGAGCCCTGAGGCTCGCTTTTCATTCTTTCGCTAGTTTTATCGGGGTGTTACGACACTTATGCTACGTGAGCTACTGCGTCGCGAACCAGTGTACCTAGTTCATCCCACTTACCTTCATCGATAAGTTTTGTTGGAACCATCCAAGTACCGCCACATGCCAGTACTGAAGGGATAGACAAGTACTCGTCTACGTTACCTAGGCTCACACCACCTGTTGGCATGAATTTTACTGGGTAAACCGCCGTTAGTGCTTTAAGCATACCAACACCGCCAGATGGCTCAGCAGGGAAGAACTTAAGTGTACGCAGACCCATTTCCATCGCTTGCTCAACAAGGCTTGGGTTGTTTACGCCAGGTACGATAGCCACGCCTTTGTCTAGGCAGTATTGAACCGTGCGAGGGTTAAAACCAGGGCTTACGATAAAGTCCACACCAGCTTCGATCGCTTGGTCAACTTGCTCGTTAGTTAGGATCGTACCTGCACCGATCAGCATTTCTGGGAACTCAGCGCGCATAGCACGAATCGCTTCTGCAGCACACTCTGTGCGGAACGTGATTTCTGCGCAAGGCATACCGTTTTCAACCAAAGTACGACCAAGAGGGATCGCATCTTCTGCTTTGTTGATGGCAATAACAGGAATTACTTTTAGGTTTGCTAATTGTTCGTTTAATGTCGTCATAAGAGTGTACTCGTCGTCGTTAACTTGAGTTCAATAAATCACTGCGGAGCGCCGATTACTCAACACTCCGCAAAAGAATTACAAAGGAAGATCTGGCATCACTTCACGTGGAATGATGGCACCTTTATGCTGAATAACCGCGCCAGCCATACAGTGGCCAGAGTAAGCCGATTCCGCTGCGTTGCCGCCAGTCAAACGCTTCGCCAAGAAGCCAGCACTGAAAGAATCACCAGCTGCTGTTGTATCAATCACGTTGTCGACTTTATTTGGCGCCACGTATTGCGCTTCGCCATTCGCCACAACCAAGCAATCTTTGCTGCCACGTTTAATGATGATTTCATCCACGCCAAGTGCAGAGGTTCTCTCGATGCACTGTTCTAGATGCTCGTCACCGTAAAGCATTTGCTCATCTTCAAATGTGAGCAGTGCGATATCTGTGTGCTTAAGGATCTTAAGGTACCAAGACATGGCATTCTCGCGGCTTTCCCACAATTTAGGACGGTAGTTGTTATCGAAAATAACCTTACCACCTTGTGCCTTGAAGCGCTCAAGGAAGCCAAACAGTTGCGTCTTACCTTCTTCAGTAAGGATCGCTAATGTAATACCGCTCAAGTAAACCGCATCGTACGAGTAAAGTTTGTCGACTAGTACCGGAGACTCGTTTTGCTCGAATAGGAACTTAGCGGCCGCTTCGTTTCGCCAGTAGTGGAAGTAACGTTCGCCAGTTTCATCGGTTTCGATGTAGTAGATACCTGGTTGCTTTTCTTTAACAGAAAGAACCAGACTAGTATCGATGCCCTCTTCTTGCCATGCTGATAGCATTTCTTGGCTAAAAGGATCGTTACCCAAAGCCGTTACATAGCTGGTTTTAATATCGTGAGCTTTGGTCAAACGAGATAAATACAGTGCGGTATTCAACGTATCACCACCGAATGACTGCTTTAGCTGACCTTCCTTCTTCTGTAGCTCAACCATACATTCGCCAATGACCGCGATGTTTAATGATTTCATGTTGTCACCTTAGCAACTGAGGTTGCGCTATAGATTATTTTAAGAAGTCTTCACGAGCTGGGTTGAAAATGTCTAGAAGAATGCTGTCTTGCTCTAGTGCAACCGCACCGTGCATCATGTGCTTACGAGCAAAGTATGCGTCGCCTTCTTTTAGTACTTTCTTCTCGCCTTCGATTTCCGCTTCAAAGCTGCCACGTACTACGTAACCGATTTGATCGTGGATTTCGTGAGTATGCGGAGCGCCAATCGCACCTTTATCAAAACATAGGTGAACCGCCATTAGGTCATCTGTGTAAGCAACAATTTTACGTTTGATACCGCCGCCTAGCTCTTCCCACGGGTTCTCATCTAATACAAAGAAAGAATTCATCGTCATACTCCTAAAAAGTCTCTATTAAAGCGAACCCTACGGCACTTCATTCTTAACCATGCTTTTATTAAAAGGTTCTCTTAAAAAAGCGTCGTATTGATAAAAGTGAAACGCAAAGCGAAAGGGTCTGCTGTTGAATTGGTAACGAGCATATCCGATCTACTTTAATTGTCATACAATATATCTAAAAATATGTGATATTCATCAAATGGTGCTCGTTAAAGCATTCCACTTAACGATTGATAACGCCGAAACATCAGTCACAACAAGGATTATCACAGCTATATAAATCAATAAGTTAGCTAAATTCGCGTGATTTCACTCTCCCTTTTTGCCACAAAAACTACACCCAAACTTAATATTGTATTACTTTATAGAAAGTTTAAGAAAACAACACACTTCATCTGAGGGTGGTAAAGAAATGACTACACAACCGATTTTGTTGACTGAAGCAGAAGTCGAACTACTAAGAAAGGAAGTCGGAAAGCCGAGCTTAATGGGTAAATCCATTGAAGCGAATCGCAAGGAACTTGAAGCCTTTATGCGTCTGCCTCTAGACGTACCAGGTCACGGCGAAGCGGGTGGCTACGAGCACAACCGCCACAAACAAAACTATACCTACATGAATTTAGCGGGTCGTTTGTTCTTGATCACTCAAGAAGAAAAGTACGCGCAGTTCGTTAAAGATCTTCTCGCTATTTACGCAGAGAAGTACCTCACTTTTGATTTCCACGTACAGAAAAACACTAACCCAACAGGTCGTCTTTTCCACCAGATCCTTAATGAACACTGTTGGTTAATGTTTACTAGCCTTGCTTACTCTTGCGTGGCATCAGTGATGACAGAAGAAGAGCGCACAGCTGTTGTTGAGCGCATTTTCGAACCAATGCTAGACATGTTCACAGTGAAATACGCGCACGATTTCGACCGTATTCACAACCACGGTATCTGGGCAGTTGCGGCTGTTGGTATCTGTGGTCTAGCCATTGGCAAACCTGAATATCTAGAGATGTCGGTATACGGTCAAGATCGTGATGATACCGGTGGCTTCCTAGCGCAAATCTCACAGTTGTTCGCCCCTTCTGGTTACTACATGGAAGGTCCGTACTACCATCGTTATGCGATTCGTCCAACTTGTGTATTTGCAGAAGTAGTACACCGTCACATGCCTGAAGTAGACATCTACAACTACAAAAACAAAGTGATTGGCAACACAGTACAAGCGATGCTGGCAACGGCTTACCCGAATGGTGAGTTCCCTGCCCTAAACGATGCATCTCGTACCATGAGCATTACCGACATGGGTGTTCAAGTTGCAGTGAGTGTTTACAGCAAGCACTACGGCTTGGATGACAACATCCTTGGCATGGCGAAGATTCAAAACGCCGTTTGGATGCACCCATGTGGTCTTGAGCTTTCTCAAGCCTACGATAAAGCAATCGCAGACCGTGAAATCGGCATGCCTTTCTGGCCAAGCGTGGAACTTAACGAAGGCCCAACTGGTAACAACGGAGCACAAGGCTTTATCCGTATGCAGGATAAAACCGGTGATGTGTCACAGCTTGTGATGAACTACGGTCAACACGGCATGGGACATGGTAACTTCGATACGCTTGGCATTACTTTCTTTAACCGTGGTCAAGAAGTGCTGCGTGAATACGGCTTCTGTCGCTGGGTAAACGTAGAGCCTAAATTCGGCGGTCGTTACCTAGACGAAAACAAATCGTACGCACGTCAAACTATCGCGCACAACGCGGTAACGATTGATGAGCAATGTCAGAATGGTTTCGATGTAGACCGCGCTGATTCGGTGCATGGTTTGCCTCACTTCTTCAAAGTAGAAGGCACTGAGATCAACGGTATGAGCGCGTTTGCGAACGACCATTACCCGAATACAGACATGCAACGCAGTGTGTTCATGCTTAACCTAGATGAGCTTGAAGCACCGCTATTGCTAGACCTTTATCGCATCGAAGGTCAAGGCGAGCATCAGTACGACTACTCTCATCAATACGATGGCCAAATCGTACGTACTAACTTCGATTACCAAAGCTTTGGTGAACTGAACACGCTTGGCGATGACTTCGGTTACCAACACCTTTGGAAAGTAGCAAGCGGCAAAGTGCAAGATACGGCGCTGGTTAGCTGGCTACAAAACAACACCTACTACACTTGGTTAGGCACAAGCAGCAGCGCGAAACAGAACGACGATAATGAAGTAATCTTCACTCGCACTGGCGCCAATGACCCAAGCTTTAACCTACGTAGCGAACCGGCATTCATCCTACGCAGCAAGGGCGAATCGACGCTATTTGCTTCTGTGCTAGAAACACACGGCTACTTCAACGAAGAGTTTGAACAATCGGTGAATGCACGTGGTCAGGTGAAAGATATCCGCGTCGTGGGTTACAACGCCGTTGGCAGCATCGTAGAAATCACTACTGAGAAATCACTGGTTACTGTGATGATCAGCAATGTCCTAGGCGCTGACGACCAAACCCCACACCAAGTAGAATTGAACGGTAAAACCTACAGCTGGAATGGCTTCTACTCTCTAGAAGTGAACGCATTCGGGCAGGAGAAATAATAATGAGCTACCAAACCCAGTCTTACCAACCGCTATTAATGAACTTTGAAGAAGCGGCAGAATTGAGCAAAGCACTTGGCACGGATAGCCTATTAGGAAATGCATTAGCACGTGACATCAAACAAACTGACGCTTACATGGCCGAGGTGGGTATTGAAGTTCCAGGTCACGGCGAAGGTGGCGGTTACGAGCACAACCGTCACAAGCAAAACTACATCCACATTGATCTAGCGGGTCGCCTATTCCTTATCACTGGCGAACAGAAGTACCGCGATTACATCGTGGACATGCTAACGGCTTACGCGAAGGTATACCCGACGCTAGAGAGCAACACCAGCCGTGACTCTAACCCTCCGGGTAAGATCTTCCACCAAACTCTGAACGAGAACATGTGGATGCTATACGCGTCTTGTGCGTACAGCTGCATTTACCACACATTGGAAGAAGAGCAAAAAACACAGATTGAAAACGATCTGTTCAAACAAATGATTGAGCTGTTCGTAGTCACTTACGGTCACGACTTTGACATCGTACACAACCACGGTCTGTGGGCAGTAGCAGCAGTAGGTATCTGTGGTTACGCAATTAACGATCAAGAAGCGGTAGACAAAGCGCTTTACGGCTTGAAACTGGATAAAGTTAGCGGCGGCTTCCTAGCTCAGTTAGACCAACTGTTTTCACCAGATGGCTACTACATGGAAGGTCCTTACTACCACCGTTTCTCGCTGCGTCCAATCTACCTATTCGCAGAAGCGATTGAACGTCGTCAGCCTGAGCTTGGTATTTACGAGTTCAACGACTCTGTAATCAAGACCACGTCTTACGCAGTATTTAAGACGGCATTCCCAGATGGTACTTTGCCAGCATTGAACGATTCATCGAAGACGATTTCGATCAACGATGAAGGCGTAATCATGGCCACGTCTGTGTGTTACCACCGTTACGAACAAACTGAAACGCTACTTGGCATGGCTGACCACCAGCAAGATGTTTGGGTTCATATCTCAGGCAAGACATTGTCTGACGCAGTTGCAGCAACAGACAACATCAAACCGTTCAACTGGGGTAGCCTATTCGTGACTGACGGTCCAGAGGGCGAAAAAGGTGGCGTAAGCATTCTTCGTCACCGTGACGAGCAAGATGACGACACGATGGCGCTTATCTGGTTTGGTCAACACGGCAGCGATCACCAGTACCACTCAGCGCTAGACCACGGTCACTACGATGGTCTGCACCTGAGCGTATTTAACCGCGGTCATGAAGTGCTGCACGATTACGGCTTTGGTCGCTGGGTAAACGTTGAGCCTAAATTTGGCGGTCGTTATATCCCAGAGAACAAGTCTTACTGTAAGCAGACTGTCGCGCACAACACAGTAACGGTTGATCAAAAGACACAAAACAACTTCGACACAGCACTAGCAGAAACCAAGTTCGGTTCTAAGCACTTCTTCAAAGCTGATGACGAAAAACTGCAAGGCATGAGCGGTCGCATCTCTGGTTACTACAACGGTGTAGACATGCAACGCAGCATTATTCTTGCTGAATTGCCAGAATTCGAAAAACCGCTTGTGATTGATGTTTACCGCATCGAAGCAGATCAAGAGCACCAATACGACCTGCCAGTGCATTACTCTGGTCAAATCATCCGTACGGATTTTGAATACGACGTAGAAAGCACGCTGCGTCCAATGGGCGAAGACAACGGCTACCAGCATCTATGGAATGTGGGTTCAGGCCAAGTTGAAGGCAGCTCGCTTGTAAGCTGGTTGCACGACAACAGCTACTACTCGCTAATCACAAGCGCTACAAACGGCGGCAAAGTGTTCTTCACTCGCACTGGCGCAAATGATCCAGACTTCAACTTGAAGAGCGAACCAGCACTGATCCTACGTCAATCTGGTCAGAACCACGTGTTTGCTTCTGTGTTAGAGACACACGGTTACTTCAACGAGTCTATCGAAGCATCGGTTGGCGCTCGCGGTCTTGTAGAGTCAGTAACCGTCGTTGGCAACAACGAAGTGGGTACCGTGATTCGTCTGCAAACTACCACAGGCAACGCTTACCACTTCGCTATCTGCAACCTAGACGAAGACAAACAGAACGCCGCTCATCGCGTTGAGTTCGACGGTGTGACTTACACTTGGGAAGGCGCATTCGCACAAATTTAATCTTTAGCTAGTCACTAAAAATTAATGTAAAAATCGGGAACTAATTCAAAGCCGGGCGTCATGTCCGGCTTTTTTTCGTTTACTTCCATCAACAGCCCCCTCTTCGTTTTATCAATACCAATCAAATCGTTTGTACATGTTTTGTTGGAGGCATAAAAAATCCCCAACCATTGGAATCCAATGATTAGGGACGTTAAAGCGATATCTTACTTGCCGTTTAGCTTCAACTCAGAAAAGTTGGCGCTGCTGTAATCGCCGTACTTCTTATCCGTCTCGAAATCTCCCGTTCCTTCACAACCTGTCGCCCAGAAGTTATCACCAGTTTTCACGCTGCATTGTCCGTAAGCGCCCGCTTTAAAGTAGAACCACTCGTTCGCATAACCTTTCGCGAAGTCTTTCTTATCCACTTTTCCATAAGCGTCGACGTTATTGCTCAAGTCGAGTTCATACTTCACGGTTGGGTGGTCTTCGGCTTCGAACACAAGCTGCATAATGTTACCTTCGACTTTTACGCTGTAGCTGAACTCTTCACCAAGTGCGATGCCTTTATCTCCCGGCTCGGCGTTGTTTTCCCATGTATTACCCCATACTGGATAAGCGATGTCTGTGCGATCAGGATCCGCTTTCGCTAGGTTGCGTTCGTACGTCCAGAACACCGATCCCATCTTATGGCTAGGCCATTTCTTGTAGAAGATTTTTAGTGGTTCGTTGCCGTGTCCAAACCCTGTGTTCGCCTCTAACTGAGCCGGATCTTTGCCTGCATGAATCTGCCCTACCACGACGGAATACGCTGGGTATTTTTCTGGGTTCTTAGAGCGCGTAGCAACGTGGTTTACTTTTAATGTCGCTTCTAATGTTCCTCCTACTGCGCTGAATGATTCCGCTTGAGGGTGCGCAGCAATCGCCCAGTTGTTTTCTGGCGCTTTCACGCTGATATCGACATCAGTACCTCGCCCCATTTGACGGAGCTCAGAACGCGCGTTTGTAGAGCCCTTTGTTGTCACGGCCATGTTCGGCACTTCAAAGACCATATTGTCGTTTTCATCTAAGAAGAAAAATTGGTGATGTGAGTAACTGAGCATCGCCACGCCTTCGATTTCATCCGCTCGACCGTTGTTGTCTTTGTCCATTGGCAAGGTGATCTTCCAGTTCATCATATCGAACTTATCCGCAGGCACTGGATGAGGTGTCTGATTATGGGCCAAAGCGGTCATTGGTAACGTAGTCAGTAAGGCGGCAGCGAGGAGATTCTTGTTCAGTCTTTTGCTATTACACATGGATTTGGATTTCCTTATTTATGTATTATTGTCGTACATATTAATTATTAATCCAGAGATTAAACCGAACGGAAATTCGGGTGTGTAAAATCGCTCACAGTTTGATCACTTCAAGTTCTACTTGGATCAAACTTTAAGAAAAAGTGATAGATAAAAGCAGGTTATTTAAACCAAACACTCAGCAGTAAACTATAGCGGCAAAAAAGCCCTCATCATTGAGGGCTCTTTACTAGACGAAAAATCAAAATAAAAACGACAAATTAATCATACATAAGCTTCTCAGCTTTCTTAAGATCAAACTCGTTGAGTGATTTACGCGCCAAGTGCCTAAATGGCAGTGCTTTCACTATTTCTTCAAATGGCATAACGGCGAACGCCCAAAAGAAAGAGAGATCCCAATGCAGAATGACTAATGCACACAATGGGATGGACACTATCCACTGGCCAGTGAAGTTGATCTTGAAGACTTCTGTGGTCTTGCCCAACGCACGCAACACATGGCCGTGTACCGTATTATAGCCACGAACAATCGGCAGAAAGACGTATAACGGTGCGATGGAAGCAAGGGCAACGTAGGTACTTGGGTCTAGGTCTGGGTATAAATCCGGTAGGACAAAACTTAAGGCTAAGAAGAACGCCGCCGAGACAAATGAGATCATCACAGCCATATCGATGCTGATATCAACATTCTTACGCAGTTCATCCATTTGTCGTGAACCAATCGCTTGGCTGATCGTGATCGCCGACGAGTGTGCCCACGCAGTGATGAACTGAGTCCCTGCTTTGATCCAAGGCATCACGATGGTCATCGCTACGTAGGCGTTCAATGTAAGCTGTGAATACAACAACATGTAGATAGTCGCGCCGGTTTGCAACATCGTCACGTTTGCTGCAACGGGGAAAATCTCTTTAAAGTGATTCAGCGTGTTGGCTTTCAGTGAGGCATCTAGGTTCTTAATTGACAAGACGATGGAATCATCCCATCGAATACACAGGGTCAAGTACAGCAATCGAATGGTGATGGCGATTAAGCTGCCCGCTGCCGCGCCTTGCACACCAATACCCTCAAAACCAGCAAAGCCATGAATCAACACGTACGACATTGCCATGTTGACTGGCAGCTCAATCAAGTAACCTTTGAACGGCACTTTGGTTCGGCCAAGGGCATTAAACAAGGCGATCATGACTTGGGTAATCGCGTTGAAGATGATGATGAACTTGGCGACAGCGAGGTAACGTTCGGTCTCTGCATAAAGAGCAACATTGTCGGTTAACTTACTGATCAACGCTTTGTCGAAGGCGGTAATCAGTGTCCAAAACACAACCGCGACCAAAACGTTGATAATTAAGCCCGCCCAGAAGCCTTTGTTCAAGGATGGGTGTTGCCCAGATCCAACTGCACGACTAAGTACCAACTGTGAGCCGTTCGCCAATGCCATTTGGATACCTAAAACAAAGGAAACAATGGTGGTGGCAATACCCATGGCGGCAAGGGAAACTTCACCGAGTGGTGAGACAAGGAAGGTGTCGATCATTAACATCGACTGCATTAATAATGCGTTCAAGGCCAACGGCCAAGCAAGGGACAGATTTTTTCTTATATAGGGTTGGGAAGACATGGTAGACCTTTCGGGGTTGTCATAAGCGCAACTAGCAAAGACGCAATTGCCGCTAAACGTTGGCCTTGCCCTATCCTTTCACCGTTAGAGCAAAGCCAAATACACGTTGATTCATCAACCGTTGACGACCTGAGCCAGTTTTTGGTTTTCGTCGTTAAGCAATGTATGCGACGAGATACGAGCTTGGTCTCCATTCCCCGCCATAATCGCATCGTAAATCGCGCGATGCTCTTCAATACAGAATCGACCGCCTTCAGCTGAATGATCGATAAACTGCTTGAAGATGGTCGATAAAATATTGCTAAACGGAATGTAGAATTGATTGCCTGTTGCAAGGAATATTGTCTGGTGAAACAGGTGGTCGTTGACCGTCCAGTCGTCATAATCGAAACGATTGGCTGCCAAGGTCATACGCTGAAAAATAACCGACAACTCTTTGCGTTGCTCTGCTGTTGCGTTATTCGCCGCTAAGGCACAAGCCTCTGGTTCAATCGCTTTACGCAGCCCCAAAAACTGAGCCAAAAACGGCTCGGTATCTTCTAAATCTTGAATCCATTCCAAGAGTTGAGGGTCGAGAAAATGCCAATAGTTACGCGCACGAATGGTAGTTCCCACCTTCGGCTTTGACTCGATTAACCCTTTTGCCGAGAGCAGTTTGGTTGACTCGCGTAATGCTGTGCGACTCACGCCAAACGCGTCACAGAGATCCATCTCATTGGGTAGTTTTTCATTTTGGTTTAGCTCACCTGACAGTATTTTGCGGGCGATTTGTCTGGCAACTTGCACATGGATCTTGCGGTGTGAATCCTCCACAAGAGAAAACTTTGCCATTTGACGCTCCTTATAATTATGCTTCCAGTGCCGTAGCACTTGATAAATGATCAAAAAAAGCCAGACGAAGCTGGCTTTTTGAGGTCAGTGTATTCGTCTGAAACGAAATAGATCAGCGCTTATGGCGCCATTTGTCCGCCGTTTACATCCAGCACTTGGCCAGTGATGTAACCAGAACATGTATGTGAAGCGAAGAAAGCAAACGTTGGTGCTACTTCTTCGATTCGGCCGAAGCGACCCATAGGGATACCGCTTGCGATTGCAGCTTTCAACTCGTCAGATTTACCATCGTGGAATGCGGTGTCGATAGTGCCTGGAGAAACGATGTTGAAACGGATGTTGTCTTTAGTGAACTCTTTCACCCAGTTACGGTGAATGTCGTGCAACCACGCTTTTGATGCTGCGTAGATACCAGCACCAACACCGCCGCCTTCACGAGCTGCGATAGAGCCAGTGCTGATCACACATGCTGTCTCACCAGATTCCGCTGCGGATGCACGAAGGTGCGGGATGGAATATTTGGTTGTCATCAACGCAGAACGAGCGTTCAGATCCATAACACGGTTGTAGAACTCATCATCGATGTTTTCTAGGTTTTCACGACCGCCAAGACCACCAGCGTTGTTGATTAGCACGTCCATGCCACCGAAATGATCGGAAAATTCCTTAACCAGTTTTTCGCAGTCTGCGGTCACCATAAGGTTCGCTTGGAAAAACTTAACATCGCCACCAAGTGCGGTTAGCTCAGTCACTGCTGCATCTGCGTCAGGACCGGTTTGATGACTGTTAATGCCGATTTTAGCGCCGTATTTTGCGAACACGCGTGCCGCCGCTAGGCCCATACCTGACGTAGAACCTGTGATAAGTACGCGCTTACCTTTCAAATCGTTAAACATGACGGTTTACCTATGTTAGTTATTCGTGCTTTTGAAATAAATCATACAATAAGATCTTTCGGTCGCAAGCGTATTTGCGCCCAATTGAGCGAGATCCGGCAAAATTCGTCAGTTTTGCGTTGCATTTGTGGTTTGGGTCACAGCAAGTAGGATTTTACAGCTATTATTTGTATGAATAATTTAACAACTTGATAGCGATAAAAACGATATTGAAGAAGCGCTCAAGTCAACGCAATCATTGATTGTGTCTAGTGAAAACACGCGTTATGTGAACCTTCTTATATTACGTTCACATCTGCTTGGTGGGTGGGGGCAAGAGTGCTATAGTACGGCTTAAATAATACATATTTAGTAATTAAGTGAAGATTATGTCTGGCGAATTTCATTCTATCTCAGGCTCTAAGCGAAGCCTTCATGTGCAAGTAGCGCGTGAAATCGCACGTGGTATTTTGTCTGGTAAGCTTCCTCAGGGCTCTATCCTACCTGGCGAAATGGTTCTTTGTGAGCAATTTGGCATCAGCCGTACTGCACTACGTGAAGCAGTGAAATTGCTAACGTCGAAAGGCCTACTTGAGTCGCGTCCTAAAGTTGGTACTCGCGTCATCAACCGCGCTTACTGGAACTTCTTAGATCCTCAACTGATTGAATGGATGGACGGTCTTGCAGATACTGACCAGTTTTGTGGTCAATTCCTTGGTTTACGCCGCGCGATCGAGCCAGAAGCATGCGCCTTAGCTGCGATCCATGCTACTGCGGAACAACGTATTGAATTATCTGAAACTTTCCAGCAGATGGTCGACGTTGCAGAAGCGGAAGAGTTTGATCAGGCAAAATGGATGGAAGTTGACACTCGTTTCCATAGCCTGATTTTCAATGCAACGGGTAACGACTTCTACCTACCATTCGGCAATATCCTGACGACGATGTTCGTTAACTTTATTGCGCACTCTTCGGAAGAAGGCAGCACTTGTATCAAAGAACACCGTCAGATTTACGATGCAATCATGGCAGGCAACGCTGACAAAGCGCGCCAAGCATCAGCAAATCACTTATTAGACTCTAAGCACCGCTTAGCGCCAGTAAAATAAGTTCATCGACAAACCATTGAAAGCACGCGTCCTTCGCGTGCTTTTTTGTCTCTACTCCCCTCTTGCTTTAGCCAGAACCCTCTCTATCCTCACAAAAAACTTCTTATTCAGTGATACTTTGATTAAATTTAGATATATAATAATACAAATTAAATTTATTAAAGTGCTGTGTTATGACTGAATCTTTGCTGCCAAACATCCTGCAATTTATTGGGCAAGTCGACCCATTCGACAAGATCCCAAAACCCGCTTTACGTGAACTCGCATCGCACGTGCAGATTACTTACCTTGGCAAAGGTGAAGTCATTGACCAATGCGTGACAGGCCAAGAGAAGTCGCTCTACATCATACGAACTGGCTCCATGGAGCAAAGAAAGTCCGATGGTGTGTTACGTGCGAAACTGGGGCCAGAAGACATCTTCGGTTTTACCTTTCTTGGCAGCCAAATCGACAGCACTAAGGGCTACCGCGCCATCGCAATCGAGAACTCACTGGTTTATGTGATTCCCAACTCGGCCCTTAAAAAGCTGTTCGAAACCCACCCAGAATGTGCGGAGCACTTTGCTTCTCAAGCGCAAGTTCGCTTGAAATCCGCGCTGGATGTGGTGTGGTCAAACAAAGAAAAAGGCTTGTTCATTCGCCGCGTTGGTGAGGTTGCCAGCGGTCGCGTTGCTGTGGTGACTGCCGACCAGTCGATTCAAACTGTTGCAAACGAGATGCTGACCAAATGCTCGCCATGCGCTGTGGTTTACGAGAACGACAAAATTGTAGGCTTGATTACCGACCGCGATATGACCAAGCGCGTTATCGCACAAGGGGTAAGTACTGACCGCCCTATTTCTGAAGTGATGACACACGACCCGCAAACCATCAAACCGGATGATCTCGTCTTGCATGCCGCATCGATGATGATGCAGCACAATATTCGCAACCTGCCATTAGTGGAAAACAACAAGGTCGTCGGCGTACTGACTACGACACACCTTGTGCAAAACCACCGTGTGCAAGCCATCTTCTTGATCGAGAAAATCAAATACGCAGGCAGCGTGAAATCCCTGTCGAGCTTTACCCCAGAGCGCCAAGCGATCTTTGAAGCCTTGGTGGATGGGCACGTTTCACCGGAAGTCATCGGTAAAGTGATGACGATGATCATGGATGCATACACGCGTCGTTTGATTCAAATCGCGATTGATAAGCTTGGTCCTCCACCATGTAAGTTTTCATGGATTGTGGCTGGCTCTCACGCTCGAAACGAAGTCCACATGTTGTCGGATCAAGACAGCGCGATTGTCCTTGCTGACCACGCGACGGAGAACGACAGAATTTACTTCAAGCACCTTGCAATGATCGTCAGTAACGGCCTTGCGAGCTGTGATTACCCTTTGTGTCCTGGCAAATTTATGGCCGCAACGCCAAAGTGGTGCCAAACACTGAGTGTCTGGAAGAAGTACTACAAGAAATGGGTGGCCAACCCAGAGTACGAGCGCTTGCTAAACATCAGCGTGTTCTTGGAAATTCGTACCCTTTACGGCAATAAAGATTACGAGAGTATCTTACGAGATGAACTGCATACCAACATTCGCAGCAATCGTGAGTTTCTCTCCATGCTTGTGAACGATGCGGTGAACACCAACCCACCGTTGGGCATCTTCAACAGTTTGGTTTTGGAGAAGTCGGGTGAGAACAAGAAAACGCTCGATGTGAAGAAATACGCCATCAATCTGATCATTGATTTGGCGCGCATTTACGGTTTGGCGGTTGAGTGTGATTTAACGGCAACCGACGAGCGTTTCAAAGCAGCGAATGAAGCGGGCGTATTAAGTGAAGATGCGTACAAGAACATCCTGAACGCCTACCAGTTCATCTTGTCGTTCCGTTTTGGTCATCAGTTAGAAGCACTGAAACGCGGTGAAGAGCCAAATAACCACATCGACCCAAATACATTCGGTAGCTTTGAACGCCAGCACCTCAAAGACGCCTTCCGTATTATTGCTGACTTGCAAGAAGCGGCGAAAGTGCGTTTTGGGAGCCGTTAATGAAGCGAATCTTAGAACACTTTCATCCTTGCTCACGTCTGAATCGAAAGCGCGAGCAATACGTGAAACAGACAACCATGCCAGAGCACATTAAAGCGCTGGTTCAAACACCACGTCTGGAAGCCGCGCAATTCGCACAAGACGCCAATTACATTGTGCTGGATTTGGAAACGACCGGCTTAGACAGTGAAGAAGACTTGATTTTGTCAATCGGTTGGGTAGACATTTCGAATGGCAAGGTGGATCTGGCCACCAGCCAGCACATGTACATCAATAGTGATTCGCAAATCAAACCAGAAACCGCGGTGATCAATCATATTACGCCGCAAATGCTGTCCGAAGGCGTTTCTATTCACGATGCCATGCGTGCGTTTTTCCACGCCGCCAAAGGCAAGATCTTGGTTGCTCACGCGTGTGTGGTCGAAACCCAGTTCATCAATCAATATCTACAGCGGGTGTTTAAACTCAGCGAACCGCCTTTGGTTTGGCTCGACACCATGTGCATTGAAAAGCATCTACAGAAAGCGATTAATCCTCGTGACGAAATTGATGTCACTCTCTCTGGTACTCGCGCTCGCTATGGGCTGCCTGAGTACAACGGACACAATGCGTTAGCGGATGCGGTCGCGACTGCAGAGCTGTTGTTGGCACAAAAAACTCGCATTACTCCTCAAGGAAAAACCACCATCGGTACCCTTTATCGATTGAGTCTCTAACTCTCTAACCATTCCAATATGAAAAAATCTGATGTCTCTAGCGCCATCTTCCTTTTGGTGGCGGCGAACTTGGTTGCGTCTCTTTCTGACGTTTCCCTCAAAATGCTTAATGGCGAAGTACCCACTTTTCAATACGTCTTTATTCGCCAATTAATCAGTCTGGTGTTGCTGTTACCCCTTTGGCTTCGTTTGGATAAACGAGAACGTCAAATGGGATGCGATTGGATCACCTTCTGGCGTGCGCAGTTGATTCTGATAGGCAGTGCCAGCGCAATGGTAGCAATCACGCATCTGCCATTGGCGACAGCGAATGCGATTTTCTATGTCGGTCCACTATTGGTGCTGCCGCTCTCGGTTATCTTCCTTAAAGAAAAGCCCTCCAAAGGAAAGATTTTCGGTACTTTGATTGGCTTTGGTGGCGTCTTAATTGTGCTTCGTCCCGAACATTTCCATTGGGCTGCAATCATTGCTTTAGGCAGCGCGCTTGCCATCGGTGTGGGCAACATCCTTATTCGCCGGATGCCACAAGAGCAGCCTTTGGTGTGCACCTTATTTTGGACAACGTTAATGACGTTACCAGTTGCTTTGTTGCTCGCCTACCCTCAATGGCAAGCCATTACATGGCAACACCTGATGTGGATTGTGGCGATTAACTTGTTTGTACTTGCCTACCATGCCTTGGTGGTCAAAGCGTTTAAGCGTGCACCAGCAAGCCAGATTGCATTGGCTGAGTATTCCGGACTGGCGTTTGTAACACTGTTTGGCGTGATGTGGTTTGATGAAATACCCGACCTGTTTACCGCGCTCGGGATCATCCTGATTGTGCTGCCGATGATGCCGCTCAATTGGCAACGTTTATTGGGGAACAAGCGCCGAGCACCAGCAGCGCAAGAAGTATCTTAATCGTCTCAAGCAATACGATGAATACTCAAGAGGAGCACAGCGCTCCTCTTTTTTATTGTGCTTAAGCTATCTTGCAAATACCTTTTCCGCTAACACTTTTCTCGTTAGTAATAGAGCTTAATGGTTTCGAGTTTGTATGGCGGATGAAGGTAAGGTTCAAGTTCGCTACGGCGATTGTTGAGTCTCTCTAGCAGCTTGTAGGCAATAAAGTAATGGTTAATGTTGCTGACATAGCGTATCGGCTCAAGTCCAATGTATTGCCGCGTCACCACTTCCACATTGCCAAACCAGACATTGGGATCATACCCTTTTTCTTTGGCGATTCTTCTCATCTTCCTCATGTTACCCGGCCCTGCATTGTAGGCTGCTAGACAGAAGTAAATGATGTCGTTGTCGCTAATGTTGTCATCGTTAAAGAAATACTTTCGAAGATAATGCATGTACTTCAATCCAGCGTGAATATTGGGTTCTTTCTCGTAGATATTGGAAATGTTGATGGCTCTATCTCTCGCCGTAGTCGGCAAGATCTGCATGATGCCCACCGCCCCTTTGTGAGAAATGACGTTTTGGTTCAATCCGGATTCTTGAAAACCTTGGGCCAACATCAACAGGTGGTTGAATTGATACTCCTGAGAATACGCGTAGAAGATATCTAACAATTCTTTAGAACGAACTGCGTTGTCTCGGTTAAGGAACTTTCTCAACCACTTGTCGTTTTCGAGATACCTTTCATTAACCACATTGCCGAACAAAGTTCCTATGCGCACTTCCTTGATGAACTTGTTCACCGCCTCTTCTAACTGTGGCGAATCTTGTCGTATCCCCCAGCCAATCTGTGCATTTTCTCTGATGGTGATTTGATTATGGAATGCCACGCCGGGAAAGATATTCCCCCACATCCCTGTCTTGTGTCGGTCGAGTACGGTGATATCGATAATGCCCGCACTCACCATTTCGAGAACCTCATAGTCTTGCATTATCTCATCAAGAAATAAGATATTAATCAGCGGTTTGTTTTGTATCGTGAAGTAGTTATTTACCTTGGTTAAGCTCTTATGGTAACTCGAGCTTTCTCTCACCCAAACATCCAGCCCACTCAAATCATCCACGGTTTTAATGTCCGAGTATCGGGTGTTGGTCACAATGATTTCTGAGACGTTTTCTCTCACCGGATCGCTAAACGCAATCTGCTCTTTACGCTCATTGGTAATGGTTAGATTTGCGACTATGACGTCACCATAACCAGCAATCAGTTTGGGGATGAGTTCGTTTCTTGCGACCGGAATAACCTGAATGTTGATCGCCTTTTTGTTCTTCCTTAAATAGCGTTCAAATTCATAAATAAGCTCAGAGATAATGCCTTTCGGCTTACCATTTTGGATGTAGTAAAAACCCAGATCAGCAGACACCAAAATACGAACGGCTTTCTTTTCCTTCAGGGTCTCTAAATCACCTACGTAGGGATCAGACTTTAAAGGAGACAGTTCCAATGCGGCACTGGTATAAGAGAAAGACCAAAGACACAGGACGATGCAAAGTATTTTACCCACCATGAGCTTATCCGTTCGCCAAATCATTAATGATAATTTTAGCAATAAAAGCTCACTGGCATGTCTTAGGTCTGAGCCTGACCTTGTTCGAAAACAAAAATAGCCCGCTTCGGGGGCGGGCTATTGGAAAGAATCTTAATTTATTTGTGGCTTGGATTAGAAGCTGTACGTCACACCAACACGGCTACGTAGCTGACGTGATGAGCTGTCATCACAAGAGCTGTTACATTGAACGTTACCGAATTCTACGTATGGACGCCAATCCCAACCTTTCTCTTTGTAGCCTAGTTTAAAGTTGTAGTCCCATTCGTACTTACCGTCGCGGTTACCTAGCTTCCACTCATCGCTGAAGAAATCTTCTTTGTAGTTTGCTTCAAAACCAAATTGCCAAGCGTTCCAGTTGTAATCGATGTTACCTGTGATTTTACTCGCGTTTAGTGAGTCGTGTTGTTTGCCGTCTAGACCTGTTGATGTTTTACCAGATGCGTAGTTGCGGAACTCGTGACGGTAGCGAAGCTTGGTTGTGATACCAGAATCGAATTTGTATTGAACACGAACTTGTGGTTTGTACGTTACGGCTTCGTCACCAAAGGTAATTGGCATCGATGTGGTTACACGCCAGTTGTTATCAAATTTGAAGTGGTAGCCGTATTCGAATTCGCTATCACCACGTTGAAGCTCGCTTAAGTTACCAGTGTGCTTCATTTCAACGCCGTAGTAATGGTTACCTGTGCTGCCACCAATTTTGATACGGCCTGCCCACTGCTCTGAATCGTGTTTGTATTCTTCACGGAAGTCTAGTGACGCGGCTGAAATGCTACCTGCAAAAAGGGTTGTCGCGATCGCTAAAGCAATTTGTTTTTTAGATGTCATAGTAATGTTCCACTGTAAATAAATTGTATTTCAAAGTGGCGACGCGCATACACGCCGCCCTTTTTAGGGTTTTATTGTTTTGGGTAAAGCAATTCGATATCGCGCTGAGCCCAAACTTCTGCCAAGTTCTTCTTCACTGTGAAGCGGCTAAAGTCAGTTTCGCTTGCCAGTTTCACCCACTCAGGTTTCTCCATCGCCACACCTGCTTTTAGATAAATCGGTGTCATGCGCTCTACGCGGCGTGGATTGTCTTTCGCGGTGTATGGCCAGTCAGACGCAGGATCTTGATAAGTCGCCATTAGCTGAATACCTTGCGCTAATGAGCCACCTTTCTTGTTTTGGTAGTGCCATAGGTCGATGCCCACTTTGTCACCGATTTGAGCGATGCCGACCAATGGATCTAAACTGAAGTAGTGGTAGTGGTAAGCGCGAGTACGTTCGATTTCATGAGGCTGAGAGCCATCTTTTTCGAACTGAGTGTCTACGCGCATCTTGCCTTTTTGAACCATCTGTTTTGCTAAAGGTTCATTACCTAAGAAGTAAGCAATACTCGCGACTTGGAAGTCATACCAAGTACCATGGTTGTTTGCCGCAGCAGCTTCGCCTTTCGGACCACCTGATAGGTCATCAATGATCAACCAATCTAGGTATTCGCCGTACCATTGTGTAATTTGCTGTTCGTCTTTTTCCGTCCAAGCAGGAGAAAGTGAAAGGATGGCGATTGAGTCCAGCATGCGATCGGCCAGAGTACGCGTATCAATAATGCCGCCACGACGACCTTCTGCACGACCAGGTACACCCTGACCGTAATTCACATTCGGGTTCATCTTAGTTTCATCATTCATGAACCAAGTACGAACGTATTCGATACCTTGTTTTGCGTATTTCTCGTCTTGGCTGAAGTAATAAGCCAATGCCAATGCGCGAACAGAACGAGTGAAGTGACCAATACGTTTAGAATCTGTTTCAGCTGTTTTCGATGCAGGGTTGGTTTTGCCATCGTGACGAACCCAAGGAAGGCCATCTTCTTTCGATTCATCTGGCCACCAGTACGGGCTGATGCTCATGTAATCGTTTTTGCTACCGCTTGGTGGCGTCATGCCTTTCGCCGTTACCGTGAACGGGCCATCTTTCATCGCCAGTTCTGCTTCCTCAATCAGACGGTCGTACGCGTCTTTCATTGAATCGCTCGCTTTATCTGACTGTAAAACAGCGCGGTTTTGTTCAAGCGTTGCTTCATCAAGGAACACAAAGTCTGCAGCAAGAGTGTTAGCACTGAAAAGAATGGCGCTGAGGCAGGTTGCTAGATGTAGAGGTCGTAGGGGTTTCATTATTATCGGCCTTATATCTTGAGTTAAAATACTACAAATATAGTACCCAGCCGATGTTGAGCGTTCTGTGAATTAGATCTAATTGTATGATTTATCCAAGCTATCAAACTTTGTTACAACCACCAAGGTTCACATTAACTTATTGATATTAAATATATTACCGATATTTACGGCTCATTAATTGTCTTAATATTTAGGCTAAAAATGTGCTCTACCGCATATTTTTGCACCAAATGAGTTCACTTTTATTTGTCATACAATATAATCATTTTAAGTTTTTGAGACACAGAACATCAAATTGCTATTGACGCGCACTTTTTCGCTCTGTCTTTTTCTATATAGAGTCCAGTAACAGGTTAAGCATCGCTTGGTTATAGAGACGAAATGAGAAAGGCCGAGGCTATATAAGCAGAGGTCACTTATGTCAGGCTGAGACATAAGTGGATAGAAGAAATAAGTAAGTAGAAGAAATAGCAAATAGAAGCAAAGCACAGCGAACAAGATGGATGCGACCAGTGAAACTTTCGACATTGAAGAATACTGTTTTGTCATCCCTACTCGCTGTTGCTCAAGTCTTGATGGTTCTAAGCAGCTTGCTGTTGCTTCCAACAGTTGTGGTTCTCATTGGACTTAAGTGGCTGTAGCGGTTTGTCTTTTGTAACAGACACTTATAGAGACAAATCAACAGCCTGGTATCGCTATCAATAGGTAGCAAGCCAAGGAAAACGCTTAATTGGTTATGACTAATTGAGTTTTTAGGAGTAATTACTTAAGTGGGAAATGTTTAATACCAATCGGCATAGGTAAAACGCCGAGATCGAGCAGACGAGGATGTTTTGTGTCGATTGGTATAGTTGCTCCCATATCATAACAACACTTTACAGAGCCTAGCTTTGTTGAACTTTGCAATGATTGTCGAAGATCTTACAGCGTAACGTGCTTAGCAGCGATGAGAGATATACCCCTCGAGTATCTTTCAGCTACATCCAGAACCTCGTTTCACTGTTCTATTGCAATCCAACAGAGCCCTTGGCTCAGACGGTATCAATACCGTTTTTCGCCCACGCATTACAGGCATGTCGTGGGCGTTTTTTTATCTGCAATAGTCATACAAATCTGACAATAGTTCACACCTTCTTACTCCGTTGTAGCCCTTATTATCTAAGGCTATAAACGCTATTGAACCAATCGAGTGCATGCCAAAGCCATTGATAACTTGTCGTGATATTGACTTGGTGCACCCTTCCCTTTTTGAGTGCAATGTCAATATCCGATCACGATCACTTGTATGATTATTGAAATGACCCATTCCGGATCATTCGTCACGCTTTTGAGTTATTGTACTACAAATAAGCAAGCTGATAGTTAGTATTGCCTCAAGACATTAAATAACGATCAAAAGGTCTAAAGATGGAACTCAATACCCTTATTGTAGGCATCTACTTTCTATTCTTAATTGCAATAGGTTGGATGTTCAGAACGTTTACCAATACGACTAGTGACTATTTCCGAGGCGGCGGCAACATGCTTTGGTGGATGGTTGGTGCAACGGCCTTCATGACGCAGTTCTCTGCATGGACGTTTACTGGTGCTGCTGGTAAAGCTTATAACGATGGTTTCGCGGTTGCGGTTATCTTCCTAGCAAACGCATTCGGTTACTTCATGAACTTTGCTTATTTCGCACCAAAGTTCCGCCAGCTACGCGTAGTGACGGTAATTGAAGCGATTCGTATGCGTTTCGGCACCACGAACGAACAAGTCTTTACTTGGTCTTCAATGCCAAACAGTGTGGTATCTGCTGGTGTTTGGTTGAATGCACTGGCGATCATCGCTTCTGGTATTTTCGGCTTTGATATGACAGCAACCATCTGGATTACCGGTTTGGTGGTACTGATGATGTCAGTGACGGGTGGCTCTTGGGCGGTTATCGCGTCTGACTTCATGCAGATGGTCATTATCATGGCGGTAACGGTAACTTGTGCAGTTGTTGCGATCGTTCAAGGCGGCGGCATTACTGAAGTCATCAATAACTTCCCTGTCGCAGAAGGCGGTTCTTTCGTCTCTGGTAACAACCTGAACTACCTAAGCATCTTTAGCATTTGGGCGTTCTTCATCTTTGTTAAGCAGTTCTCTATTACTAACAACATGTTGAACTCTTACCGCTACCTTGCAGCAAAAGACTCGAAAAACGCGAAGAAAGCAGCATTGCTAGCGTGTGTTCTAATGCTAGGCGGTGTATTCATTTGGTTCATGCCTTCTTGGTACATTGCGGGTCAAGGCGTAGACCTATCAGCCGCTTACCCAGATGCAGGTAGCAAAGCAGGCGACTTCGCTTACCTTTACTTCGTACAAGAATACATGCCAGCAGGTATGGTTGGCCTTCTCGTAGCAGCAATGTTTGCCGCGACCATGTCTTCAATGGACTCAGGTCTAAACCGCAACTCTGGTATCTTCGTTAAGAACTTCTACGAACCAGTAGTTCGCCGTGGCCAAGCATCAGAGAAAGAGCTAGTAACGGTATCGAAAATTACGTCAACGGTATTTGGTATTGCCATCATCCTGGTTGCGCAGTTCATCAACTCACTAAAAGGTCTGAGCCTGTTCGACACCATGATGTACGTAGGTGCCTTGATCGGCTTCCCAATGACAATCCCTGCATTCCTTGGCTTCTTTATTAAGAAGACACCTGACTGGGCTGGTTGGGGCACGCTAATTGTCGGTGGTCTTGTCTCTTACGTTGTTGGTTTCGTTATCACTGCTGACATGGTTTCTTCAGCATTCGGTCTTGAGCAGCTTACTGGTCGTGAATGGTCAGACGTTAAAGTCGCGATTGGTCTAGTTGGCCACATTACGCTAACGGGTGGCTTCTTTGTTCTATCAACGCTGTTCTACAAGCCTCTAAGTGAGAAACGTCAGGCAGACGTAGATAAGTTCTTCGACAACCTATCAACACCACTTGTTGCTGAATCTGCAGAACAGAAAGTTCTTGATAACAAGCAACGTCAAATGCTTGGCAAACTCATCGCAGTCGCTGGTGTAGGCGTAATGCTGATGGCGCTACTGCCAAACCCAATGTGGGGACGCTTAGTCTTCATCTTGTGTGGTGCCATTGTTGGTGGCGTTGGTCTGCTACTTGTTAAAGCAGTCGACGACAACGGTACTCAAACCCAACAAGCGGTAACCGAAAGCTAAATCTGCCTTATGAAGCGGTTGTACTCAGCCGCTTCATTCTTCCCTTATCACTCAGGTCTATTTGTTTACTTTTTTGTTAAGTCCGTTGCGGTTGAGACATTAAATAACCAGCGAATTTAACAAAGAAATAATCATACAAAATAAGCAAAATGTATAACCAAAGTTTCTTGTTGAAACGATAAGCGAATGTAATTAACGGGGTTCCATACTGACAAAGCTCATCATAAGTTATTGAATAATCGATTTTAAGTTCACAACAATCAGTTCTTGCAGATAGAATCAGAAGAATGTACTGGGTCAATCCGATTTCCAGTATTAATCACTTCATCACACAATTGAATTATTGTAGTACAAATAAATAATTGAACGGATAATATATCTGGCAGAAATCAATGACTATGAGAAGGTCGAAAAATGGAACTCAATACCCTGATTGTTGGCATCTATTTCCTATTCCTCATTGCGATAGGCTGGATGTTTAGAACATTTACAAGCACCACCAGTGACTACTTCCGCGGGGGCGGCAACATGCTGTGGTGGATGGTAGGCGCAACGGCGTTTATGACCCAGTTCAGTGCTTGGACATTTACTGGTGCGGCCGGTAAAGCGTACACCGATGGCTTCGCTGTAGCGACTATCTTCTTAGCGAATGCGTTCGGTTACTTGATGAACTACCTGTACTTCGCACCGAAATTCCGCCAGCTGCGCGTTATCACGCCGATTGATGCGATTCGCATGCGCTTTGGTCGCTTTAACGAGCAAGTATTCACTTGGTCTGGCATGCCAAGCAGCGTGATTTCTGCGGGTATCTGGTTGAATGGTTTGGCGATCATCGCATCGGGCATTTTCGGCTTCGATATGACAACCACCATTTGGATCACGGGTTTAGTGGTGCTGATGATGTCCGTAACGGGCGGCTCTTGGGCGGTTATCGCATCTGATTTTATGCAAATGGTCATCATCATGGCAGTTACGGTTACGTGTGCTGTGGTAGCAGTAGTAAAAGGGGGCGGGATTACGGAAATCATTGCGAACTTCCCTGTTCAAGAAAACGGCTCTTTCGTAACGGGTAACAACCTGAACTACCTCAGTATTTTTGGTATCTGGGCAGTGTTCATTTTCTTAAAACAGTTCTCTATAAACAACAACATGTTGAACTGTCACCGTTACCTAGCTGCAAAAGACTCTAAGAACGCGAAGAAAGCGGCATTGCTTGCGTGTGTACTAATGACAGTGGGCGTATTTATTTGGTTTACCCCTTCTTGGTTCATTGCAAGCCAAGGTGTTGACCTATCGGCGCACTACCCAGATGCAGGTTCAAAAGCAGGTGATTTTGCTTACTTGTACTTTGTTGAGCAATACATGCCAGCGGGCATGGTTGGTCTGCTGATTTCTGCGATGTTTGCAGCGACGATGTCGTCAATGGACTCAGGTTTGAACCGTAACTCAGGCATCTTCGTGATGAACTTCTACTTGCCGATTCTGCGCCCGAACGCGACAGAAAAAGAGCTGATGATCGTATCGAAAATCACCTCTACCTTCTTCGGCATCGCGATCATCTTGATTGCTCTGTTCATCAACTCGCTAAAAGGTCTGAGCCTGTTCGACACCATGATGTACGTTGGCGCGTTGATTGGTTTCCCAATGACGATTCCCGCGTTCTGTGGCTTCTTCATCAAGAGAACACCGGACTGGGCTGGCTGGGGCACATTGGTGGTAGGTGGCATCGTGTCTTACACGGTTGGTTTTGTCATCACACCGGAAATGATTCAAAACTGGTTTGATCTTCAGCCTCTAACAGGTCGTGAATGGTCAGATCTAAAAGTTGCGGTTGGTTTGATTGGTCACTTGGTGTTTACCGCAGGCTTCTTTGCTCTGTCGACACTGTTCTACAAACCGCTTGAAGAGAAACGCCAACAAGACGTTGACCGCTTCTTCAATAACTTAGCAACACCGTTGGTTTCTGACTCAACGGAACAGAAAAAACTGGATAACAAACAACGCCAAATGTTGGGTTCGTTGATTGCTGTGTCTGGTGTGGGTGTGATGGCGATGTTCTTACTGCCTAACCCATTCTGGGGACGCATGATTTTCGTGTTCTGTGGTGTGATTGTTCTTGGCGTCGGCGTGGCGCTGATGAGAGCAGTCGATGGCAACGCAGAGCGCGCTTCTGAGGGGGCTCCGATAACGGAGAACTCATAACGAGAAACAAGCGGTTGAGTATTCAACCGCTTTTTGTGCTTCTACAAAGAGATACATTATGAAAAAAACAATGCTTGCTGGCGTGGTTGCCGCGTCCATTTCTGCCCTAACCTTAGTAGGTTGTAACACTTCACCTTCTCAAACGACGGAAGCTGCGGCTCCCGCTGTTGTTGAAACCGCGGTGAATGACATCACTCGCGATTACTTGCTTGCTACGGATCGCTTAAACACAGTGGACGGCAGCGCACTTAAAGCGCAATCAGCAGACGCTGTGCAAGCATTGAAACAACAGATGGAGAATACCGAAGACGGTACAACAATTACGATTCCTGCGGGTAAATACGCGGATCTTGATATCGTTACGGTGAAAGCCAACGACATTACCATCAAGGCGGAGCAACCTGGCAGCGTTTGGCTAACGGGTTTGGCTCAGCTTCGCCTTGAAGGTAACAACATCACTGTCGACGGTTTGGTGTTTACCGAAGGCGGCCCTGCTGAACGTTTCGGCGGCGTGCGTATGATGGGTAACAACAACACTTTGCAAAACTCTACGTTCTACTACTTCAACCACGCTTACGAATACCAACCGGACGAACGTCGCTCTGAATACCCGAAATATTTGTGGGTTTCACTTTGGGGTAAAGATGGCAAGGTGATCAATAACCGTTTTGAAGGTAAGCAAAAGCGCGGCACGTTAATTGGTGTACAAAAAGACGACACACCAGATAACCACCTTATTGCTAACAACATTTTCTTGGACCAAAAACCAAACCAGTTCAATGAGTTCGACATCAAAGAAGCGATTCGCTACAACGGCAACAGCTGGGAAGCGATTCGAATTGGTGACTCTAAATCTTCTCAATGGGCATCAAACTCTAAGTTCACCAACAACCTGATGATTGATATGGATGGTGAGCGTGAGCTGATTTCGATTAAGTCAGGCGGCAATGAAATCTCTGGCAACACCATCTTTGAAAGTGCCTCTCTGATTTCTCTTCGTCACGGTAAAGCGAACGTGGTGAAAGACAACGTGATTCTAGGTAATGAAAAACTGCTGACTGGCGGTATGCGTATTTATGATGAAGACCACGTGATTGAGAATAACTACATCACTGGCACGCGCGGTCGTGATGGCAAGATTGAAGGCAATGCGGATCTACGTGGCGGCATCGTGATCAACACCGGCATCATTGATGTAGCAAACGGCGAGCAACTAGACCAAGCAGTGAAAGGCAAAGAGCTCAACAAACAATGGACACCAAAGAACATCACCATTCGGAACAACACCCTTGTGGATACGGAATGGGGCATTGTCTACGGTAACCAAACGCACCGTGTGAGCCTGTTCAACAACAGTGAAGTGAAGAACATTTTCGCTGGCGTGGACGTTCACTTCGACAGCAACGTGGTTGATAACCACCAGCAAGAGCAATTCGTTAGCGTACGCGCGACAGAAGAGTTGCCGCTGGTGAATCCTATCTACAACAACGAAGTTTACGTCGGCGCGGTGACTAACGCAGAGCAAATCGCTTCTTACTCGGTAGAGCTACCAAAAAGCGAACAAGTGAAAGGCTTTACTCAATACCAAGGTGCTGGTGCAGATACGAGCAAGCTGTCTGTCGTAACGGCGGAAACAGCAGGGCCTGATTACCTCCTTTCAAACGCTCAAAAGTAATTCTGCTTTAGAGTTTGCTTCCAGTCTGGTGATACAAGCCAGACTGGTTTTCCTCTCCTTTCACCAGTAACCCCAAAATAACTGAAGAAAATTTCACCACCCTACTGTCTCCCAAGATTGAGTTGTGGTTTAATTGTATGACAATTATAAAACTCTTTTCTTTTGCTGCGGATACACTCATGGATGCTGTTTTACATCAGTTGCAATTCTCGTTGTCGATCACTGGCCCCATCTGCTTAATGCTGGTATTGGGCGTAATCTTCAAACGCATAGGGCTTATCAACGACAACTTTATCGAAGTCGGTTCTAAACTGGTGTTTCAGGTCACGCTACCTGCGATGTTGTTCTTGAGTATCGTCGTCTCCGAGCACGATTTCTCTGCTGCTAGCGGCTTCGTCAATTACGGCATTGTTGCCAGCATCGCGTTTTTCATCTTCACCTATGTTTCCGTCAAACTGTTCTTCAAATCTTCGCCCGACCAAGGCGTTTTAATCCAAGGTGGCTTTCGCGCCAATACGGGCATCATCGGCATTGCGTATGTGGCGAATGCTTACGGTTCACAAGGTGTGGCGCTGGCCGCGCTTTATGTTGCGGTAACCACCTTTATCTATAACGTACAAGCGGTGATTTGTTTGTCTCCAAAAGGCGCAACGTCTGGATCTCAAGCCGCCAAAATGATGGTGAGAACCTTAACGCGCAACCCACTGATCATCGCAATCGTCTCTGGCATGGTGTTCTACCTTCTGTCGATTCCGGTTCCGGATGTGGCGATTGATGCCGGTAACTATCTATCGAAAATGACACTTCCCCTCGCCCTTTTGTGTACCGGCGGCTCACTCGATTTAAGTTTGATGAAGAAAGAGAAAGGACCATCTTGGTTTGCTAGCAGCTACAAACTGATCGTCGCCCCTATTGTGATTACCACAGGCGCGTATTTAGTCGGCTTTAGAGGGATTGAGCTTGGAATTCTGTTCTTTATGAACGCCTCTCCTGTAGCGGCAGCAAGCTATGTTATGGCACGTTCGATGGGAGGAAACTCCGTCTTAGCAGCGAACATCATTGCTTTAACGACCGTGCTCTCTACAATCACTTGCACATTGGGTATCGTCATCCTTAAGAGTTACAGTCTCATTTAATCGAAACATATACCCAAGTGGGAGATATCGGCATACGCTTCCCTTTAATTAACCGATATAATGCGCTAAAAAATAAGGATTTCTAGAATGAAGCTCATCGCATTATGTTTAGGTGCGTGTTTAAGTGTTGTTAGCCTTGCCGCGAATGCCTCTTCAACGACATATGTTCGCTATCAACACCTCGGAAAAATCGGATACGGTAAGCTCGTTGAAGACTCAATTTATCCTCTTAAGGGGGATATTTTCTCTGACTCATCCCTTTCATCCCGAAAAATGTCTGTCCGTGATGTAAACCTGTTACTTCCAACTAAGCCTGAAAAAGTATTCGTTGTTCAAGCCCAAAAACAGCTTGGTGAAACACAAGCAAACGATTATCAATTTTCGTTTAAACTCCCCTCAGCCTTAATTTCGAAAGGTGTTCCTATTCAAATACCAACCGATGCGAAGAACATAGAGTATTCCAGTTCCCTAGTGGTCGTGATAGGAAAGCAAAGTAAGAACATCGATACCAAGCAAGCGTCAGCCGCTATATTTGGACTCACCGTTGGGGGCGATCTTACAGAAACAAACTGGCTGCAGCGTGATGCCCATTCGTTAAGAGCAAAAAGCGCAGACGGTTTTGCCCCAATTGCGAATGAGATCGTTCGCGGACTCGATTTCACCCAGATTCATGTTTCTACGCAAATCAACGGTAAAGCGATTAACAATGATGCCTTTGCTGAAATTACCTATTCTCCAGCAGAAATCGTGAGTGAACTCAGTCAGTATTTCACACTCAAACCGGGCGATTTAATTTACATCGACTTGCCAACTCACACTGTTGAAGTGAAAGATAACGATGTCGTTTCTGTTTCACTCAATGGCATCGTTAAAGTTGAAAACAAAATTATGTTTTAACCAATACAAAAAAGCCGAACAGCAATAACTGTTCGGCTTTTTATTTTGCGCGACATGAATCCTCTTACTGATTCGGCAATCCGTTGAGAAACTCTTGGAAGCTCGGTGCTTGTACGCGACTCAGTACCTTTCTCATGTCTTCAATTAGGCTATCGTCAGACCAATCAACGCGAATATCAATCGGTGCTTGCGTGTAGCTTTCAATACGAAGCGAAGCCGAATACGTACCGCGCTTATCGCCGCCTGCTTCCAACGCGGCTTCTAGTGCAGTTATGAGCACTTCCGCTAACCTTGCTTCGTAGTTCTCATGATATTGAGGTTTGTCCCCTGCTCTCACTTGATCGGCATTCAACATTGTTTGAGCCATAAATGAATCCGCAAAAGCTTCAATAACCGCGTCACTTTCTAACATGTTGCCTGCAACAGCGAGATCTTGAAAAGCAAGAGAACCCACGTGCGCGATATTCTCTTCACCGTTGATAAACGCCGCGTGGCCATGTTTATCCATTACCATGCATTGACGCTTAGCAAATTCAGCATCGCCCTCTTTCAAACGCTCAACCACATCATGGCAGCAAAGCCCTTGGGATAACCATCGCTTGGCGTTGTCCGCATACCAAGGGTTAGTAAATAAGCCTTGGGTGGCACACGCGCCAATCCCACGCCAACTGTGGTTTACGTAGCCACCGACGGCAACGCCGCCAGTCGCTGTAATGGAAGCCGATAACCCTGTTTCTGGGTTAACGTGTATAAGTGAAATCGTCATAGATTCTCAATATAAAAGGCGTTAGTAACCAACCATTTGTCCAACAAACAGAGCTACCCAACATAGAACATAAACGAACGCCATGAATGGCATGATGGCTTTGAGCCACTGCTCGTAAGACACGCGACCAAGTGCCAACATTGCTAGCGTACCACCAGAAGTCGGTACGATAAGGTTGGTCAGACCGTCACCCACTTGGAATGCGGTGATCATCAGCTGACGGCTCATGCCAGTGAGATCTGCCACAGGAATTAGGATTGGCATAGTAACCATTGCCTGACCAGAGCCCGATGGTACGAATAGGTTGATCACACCTTGCACCACACTCGCAACAATCGCAGAGATAGCAATCGGCATATCTTGAATAAGTGAGCTTAGCGCGTTAACGATGGTATCGATGATTTGCGCTTGGTCGAGGATGATTTGAATCGATGCCGCAACACCAATGACCAATGCGCCTGCGGTTACACCCGACGCACCTTCCATCATCTGCTTCACAATGCCATTGGCGCTTAAACCGTTGACTGCGCCGATCACAATCGCCATCAATAAGAACAGGCCTGCGATCTCGTTGATGTACCAACCATTGGCAAATACGCCGTAAAGCATCACACCAAGACCGGCTAGGAATACGCCCAGCGTCAGTTTGTCTTTCTTCTCTAGGTGGTATTCCGATAAATCTTTACTTAAGCCTTCTGCTGAATCTGGCTCTTTAAACTCCATCTTCGCTACACGAGTACAGATGTAGTATGACAGCAGTGCAAGAGAGGAAATCACCATCGCCGCACGCAGCCAAGCGCCCGAGAAAGTTGGCAGTTCAGCAATACCTTGAGCCACACCGACGGTATAAGGGTTGATTGGTGACAGTGCAAAGCCCACACCGATACCGCCCACCGCCATTACCGTACCGACAAGGCTGGAGTAACCAACCGCTGCAGAAATCAGAACTGCAACCGGAACAAGCGCGATGTTGTTCTCAAAGCCTACCGCCACGCCAAAGAAGCCGTAGATAAAGGTGCCGATGGTGATGATCAGATTACGGTTCTTCACACCCGCTTTGTTTACCGCCACACCAATTGCGTTCTCTAGCGCACCGGTGCGTTGCAAGATGTGGAACAAGCCACCAGCAATAAATACGATGAACAAGTAAGGCGCCGCGCTGATCAAACCTTTCGGAATCGCGACAAAAATATCAAAGAAATGCACCGCTGGAACGTCATTCAGATAGGCAAATGAGTTCGGCACAACCGTCGTTCGGCCATCGACAACAACGCGTGAGAATTCCCCCGCAGGCACAACAAAGGTCAGTAGGTAAGTCGCCACTAAAATCATAAAGATCAGGACCATCGGGTCCGGCATGCTTTTGTACCAAGCCTTTTTCTCTGTCGTCTCCATCTTCTTTGTCATATCCATAACAAAATCTCTCCTTAGTATAGGAATGAAAGCTCACTCGTTTGAGCAATCACGTTTGCAAGCAAAAACCAAAGCTTGGTTTTAAAAGTAAAAAAGAGGATGAATCCCCACCCTCTCTTGTTTTATTCGCGTGTTATTGATGCTTCATCAGCATGCAGAAATGGTTCAGCACTTCGACTGCGGCCATCAGATCTTTTTGTAGAATCGCTTCATCTGGATGGTGGCTAACCCCATCCGTACAACGCATAAACAGCATCGCAATGTCCGTTAATTCACACACCGCAAGACCATCATGCCCTGCACCACTGAATAGGTGCTTTGCTTCAATATTGGATAGCGAGATCGCCTGAGTCAGTGCCGAAGAGAGCGAATCAGAACAAGTGACCGCCGCTTGTTCGTAAGTTTGTTCATGGCGATACGCCAGGTTGTACTGCGTCATTAAGGTTTCGATGTTTGCCAGCATTTCTTGTCGTGCTGCAATACGAGAAGCATCATTTGGTGAGCGCAGCTCAATAGTGATGTCCGTTTGCTGAGGAATCACATTCACACCATTCGGGAAGTTGGCAATTTTGCCCACTACACCCACAAGGTCGTCTTCACGCTTACACAGTTGGTCAAACATATGAATGACCTGCGCAGCCCCAACTAGCGCATCTTGGCGCATGTCCATTGGCACTGTACCCGCGTGACCAGCTTTCCCTAGAACTGACAAAGTATGGCGCTCGATACCGGTGATGGCCGTAACCACACCCACAGGCAAATTCGCTTGCTCAAGTTGTGGGCCTTGCTCAATGTGCAGTTCCACAAAGCCCAACACCTTGTCTTTGTCGTAAGCATCTTGCGCAATAAGTTCTGGATGGCAACCGAATGAAGTCAGTGCTTCACGCATCGTAATACCGTAAGCATCGCGTGCATCCAAAACACTCGGGTCAAACGTTCCGGCAATGGCTTTTGAACCAAGTAATGTCGATTGGAATCGTGTGCCTTCTTCATCACTGAAGGCAATCACATCGATATGGAAAGGAAATTCGAATTTCTTCTGATGGAAATAATGAACCAAAGCGATAGGTAGGATGACACCTAAAATACCATCGTACTTACCACCATTTGGCACGGTATCTTGATGAGAACCAAAGATCAGCGTCTGCGCATTTGGGTTCGGGCTGTGGTAACGACCAATAAGGTTTGCCGCGTTATCCATGCGCACTTCCATGCCAGACAACAACATCCACTCGCGTAGCTTTTCATTTGCTCTCGCATGCTCTTCACTGGCACACAAACGCGTCACGCCTTCGCTATCTAGGTCATTGGTTTGGCTGCATTGAGCAATATCTTCCAACCATTCCCACGCTAGACTGGCCGTTTCTACAAATTTATCCATCTTGAATCGCTCTATTTCTAACCATGTTCATTTTTAATTTATCATGATAAATAGACTTTTTTGTGAGTGCGATTCGATCGATAATCGGATGGTTTCATAACTAAAACCGTGTTCGTTTATCAGAAAATGAAAGGCAGAAAACAGGTGACATCCTTTGAATTTCCTTCAAAATTCAATAGATACCGCGAGATAACCCAGCGAGGAAAATGTGGCAAGCAGCGCGAAAGGACGTAGAACTCAACAACTGGCCGAATCGATCAAAACTTGGATCGTCGATCAAGCTTTGCAGCCCGGCGATCGTCTGCCGAGTGAAATCGAAGTCATGGAAACCTTTGATGCTTCCAAAAGCACGGTGCGAGAAAGCATGCGAATCCTTGAGGCACAAGGCATTCTCTCGACCAAGACAGGGCCAAAAGGCGGTGTGTTTGTTAGCGAAATGAGTGAGAACAAAGCTCAGGCACTGCTAAGCAACTACCTGTTCTTTAAAGATGTTTCGATTTCTGACCTGTACCAAATCCGCTTGTCACTTGAACCAGAAATCGCCGCCTCTTTGGCAGGCACATTAACAGAGGCACAGCTTGTCACGCTCGATCAGCAAATCGATAAGTACCAAACGCCACCAGAAGACGTGTATCAAGAGCGCGAACACCACATTGCATCGATAGAGTTTCACAGCCTATTAGCCAGTTACTCTGGCAACGAGCTGCTGAAGTTTGTGGTTCGCTTCACTGCGCAGATGCTTACTGAGCTAACGATTTACCGTAAATTGTATGAACCGGGGAACCACAAGCTGTGGCAAACGGGCGTGCAAAGCCAACGTGCACTGGTGGAAGCATTGCGTAAAGGTGACGCTTCAAAAGCCAAACAAGTGATGGAACAACACATGCTGACCGCGCATCAATTGATGAAGAAGCAAGAAGCTGAAGTGGCGAACCGTTTTCTCACAGAAAGCTAATTGGTTCGCCATCGTTTGAAACGCAGAATTAAGCGTGATTGGCTAAGGTCATTTTACGGACCAAACGGAAGAATTCGTCGGATTCCTCTTCCGTCAAACAAGAGAAGAAATCTTGCTTAAGGTTGGTCATGATGCGGTGCACTTTGCGTACCGCTTCTACGCCTTCTTTGGTGAGTGTCAGAATCTTTAATCTCTGATTGGTTTCGCTCTTTGAAACTTTAACAAAACCTCGTTTCTCTAAGTTATCCACCATGCGTTTTGCGACGCTTCGCTCCGTTAGTACCGCATCCGCCAACTCTTGCTGGCTCATTGGCTGAAACTCTTCCAACGCCGCCAAGGCACTCGCCATTTCCAACGTCATCAAGTCCTGGCGCGATAGCTCTGCTTGGGCACGATTACGGAAGGTTCGGTTCATCACGCTGCACACAAACATCGGGCTTTGATCCAACACGGATATCGGAGAAATCTTCTGATCTTTCATACTTGCCTATTCTACTTTCGGCTTTGTTTTCATTTGGATAGTACTGCGTTTACAAGAGATTCCCGACTACGCTCCTTCGTCGCTTTAGGGAATGACGCGTTGTTGAGTGACATGCTCAATTCAGCACGCAAACCTCTGTCATTCCGACGAGCCTAGGCGAGATCAGGAATCTAATTGCCACACGCTCTAACTCAATATTTCACGCCAAGTCACAGCACTCGGTGAGCAGATTCTGAATCACGCTCGTCCCTCGCTGTTCAGAATGACGAGAAACACAACCGAGAGAACAACACCCCGTCATTCCGACGAGCCTGAGCGAGATCAGGAATCTAACTACCACACGCTCTAACTCAATATTTCACATCAAGTTACAGCACTTGATGAGCAGATTCTGAATCATGCTCGTCCCTCGCTGTTCAGAATGACGTAAAAATTAAACATCAAACCCAAACTATCCAATTGAATCCAAAAATAAAGGACGCCGAAGCGCCCTTTTCTTGTACTTATTAGCAAGAGTATAACTTAGTCTCTAGGGCTAAGTCCTACTCTTGGCTTGCCGTTGGTTGTGAAGTAGATTCCACTTGCTCTTTTTGTGCTTCTTTTCTTGCGCGGCGGTCGAACAAACGCTCAACCACAACGAAGAACACTGGCACAAAGAAGATACCAAGCAAGGTCGCACTTACCATACCGCCAAGTACACCAGTACCTACTGCATTCTGACCCGCAGAGCCTACACCCGCACTGATCGCTAGCGGCACTACACCCAGACCAAACGCAAGCGAGGTCATGATGATAGGACGAAGACGAACACGCACCGCGTGCAGCGTTGCTTCAATCAAGCCCGCGCCTTTCTCGTAGTACTCCTTAGCGAATTCCACGATAAGAATCGCATTCTTTGTTGCCAGACCAACGGTGGTCAACAAGCTAACTTGGAAGAATACGTCGTTATCCATACCGCGAGTCATGACCGCAAGTACCGCACCTAGCACACCTAGAGGTACTACAAGCACAACCGCAAATGGTACTGACCAGCTCTCATACAGTGCAGCTAGTACAAGGAAGACAACCAGAATCGACAGCGCGTAAAGCATTGGCGCTTGGTTACCAGACAGACGTTCCTCGTAAGAAATACCGTTCCAGTACACCGTAAAGCCAGGAGGCAGTTTCTCTACCATGGCTTCAATTTCTGCCATCGCTTCACCGGTACTTACACCCGGAGCCGCACCACCTTGGATGTTCATCGCAGGCAGACCGTTAAAGCGTTGCAATAGCGGAGAACCGTAAGTCCACTCACCAGTTGCAAATGCCGAGAATGGCACCATCTCGCCTTGCGAGTTACGCACGTACCATGAGTCGAAGTCTTTCGGCTGCATGCGGTGTTCCGCGTCACTCTGCACCATTACCTTCTTCACGCGTCCGCGGTCGATGTAATCGTTGATGTACGCACCACCCCATGCCGAAGCTAGGATTTGGTTTACATCGTTAATGCTCACATCAAGCGCACGCAATTTCACGTGGTCGATATGAACTTGGTACATCGGCGCATCTGCCTGACCGTTTGGACGCACGCCCACCAGTTTCGGGTTTTGTGCTGCCATACCTAAGATTTGGTATTGAGCCGCCACAAGCGCTTCATGACCATTACCGGTTGAGTCTTGTAGATAGAAGTCGAAACCGGTCGCGTTACCCAACTCTTGAATCGCCGGTGGCGCAAACGCAAACACCATTGCTTCTTTAATGGTTGAGAAGTAACCCATCGCACGACCTGTCAGAGAAGCCGCATCCGAACCTGGTGCTTCACGTTCTGACCAGTCTTTCAGACCGATAAACGCCATACCCATGTTCTGACCTTGACCCGCGAAGCTGAAGCCCGCTACCGAGAACACTGACGCGACGTTGTCTTTTTCTTCTTCTAGGAAGTAGTTACGGACTTTTTCTAGCGTCTTTTCAGTCTGCTCTTGAGTCGAGTTCGGTGGCAAGATAGCCATTGAGAACAGGGTACCTTGGTCTTCATCCGGTAGGAACGACGTCGGTAGGTTCATGAACAACCAACCTGCGCCTGCACTCATTGCCGCGAACACCAACAGCATACGACCAGTGCGTTTCAGCATTTTCGCTACGCCCGCTTCGTAACCCGCCGTTGCCGCATCAAACTTACGGTTGAACCAGCCGAAGAAGCCTTTCTTATCCGAAAATTCTGCATCGCCTTTTTTCAGCAAGCTCGCACAAAGTGCCGGAGTAAGAATGATCGCCACCAATACCGATAGCGTCATCGCCGCTACGATTGTAATAGAGAACTGACGGTAGATAACACCAGTTGAGCCAGACATGAACGCCATCGGTACGAATACTGCAGACAGCGTCAAACCAACACCGACTAGCGCGCCAGTGATCTGTCCCATCGACTTCTTAGTCGCTTCTTTTGGATCGAGGCCGTCTTCGTGCATCACACGCTCCACGCTCTCTACTACAACGATCGCATCGTCCACCAGCAAGCCGATTGCCAGAACCATCGCAAACATGGTTAAGGTGTTGACACTAAAGCCCGTCGCGTACAAGACTGCAAACGTACCTAGCAATACAACAGGAACCGCAATCGTCGGGATGATCGTTGCACGGAAGTTCTGCAAGAACAGATACATGATCAAGAATACCAACACGATTGCTTCAAGCAGTGTCTTGATTACTTCTTTGATCGACGCATCTACGAATGGCGTTGTTTCAAACGGGTAAGCGATCTTCAAGCCATCAGGGAAAGTCGCACTTAGCTGACCAAGGCGTTCTTTTACTGCTTCTGCCGTTTCTAGCGCGTTCGCACCGGTACCGAGGGAGATACCAAGACCTGCCGCAGGGAAACCGTTGTACTGACCTTTGATGTCGTAGCTTTCTGCACCACGCTCAACACGCGCCACGTCTTTCAGGTAAACGTTCGAACCGTTCGCTTCTGATTTCAGAATGATGTTTCTGAATTCAGCCACACTGGTTAGACGGCTTGCTGAAGAAATGGTCGCGTTAAGTAACTGACCAGCCTGAGCAGGTGCTGCACCTAACTGACCAGAAGAAACCTGTGCGTTCTGCTCACGAATAGCGTTCGCAACGTCGATTGCCGTTAAGTTGAACTGAGTCAGTTTGAACGGGTCTAGCCAAATACGCATTGCGTATTGAGAACCAAACGCTTGCACTTGACCTACGCCCGTAACACGGCTGATCGGATCTTGAATGTTGGTAACAACAAAGTCGCCAATGTCGTTTTCTGTGAATTCAGGGTCTTCAGAGTAAACCGCCACAACCATCAAGAATGAGGTGTTGGATTTGTTTACGATGATACCTTGGCTTTGTACTTCCATCGGAAGCGACGTCATCGCCAATTGCAGTTTGTTCTGCACCTGAACTTGCGCGATATCTGGATCCGCTTCGCTATCAAACGTCAGCGTAATGGTCGCGTTACCAAACGCATCACTGCTTGAGTTTAGGTAGCGTAGGTAGTCCAGACCCGTCATGTTTTGCTCGATAACCTGAGTTACTGAGTCTTCTACGGTTTTCGCAGAAGCACCAGGGTAACGGGCATTGATTGAGATCGTGGTCGGTGAAATCGTCGGGTATTGAGAAACCGGCAAGTTCAACAGGGACATTACGCCCGCCAACATGGTCAGAATCGCAAGTACCCAAGCGAATACCGGACGATCGATAAAGAATCGTGCCATGATTATGCCTGCTCACCTGATTGAATGGTCACTGGGTTACCCGGTTGGATCATCTGTAAGCCTGTTGTGATGACTTTATCACCCACTTTCAGACCGTCAGTGATACGCCACTGGTTACCAATAGACTCAGCCGTTGTTACCGGAGTGATTGTTACTTTGTTGTCCGCACCCACCGTCATTACTGAGGCTTTACCCGTTGCGTCACGCGTTACCGTGTTTTGCGGGATAAGAATCGCAACAGGGTCCACACCAACCGTTACCGTTGCGCGCACAAACATGCCCGGCAACAACAAGCTTTCTGGGTTCGCAAATTCTGCACGAAGCGTTACGCTGCCAGTACTTTCATCGACATTCACTTCAGTAAACTTTATTGCACCTTTGTGCGCGTAAGTCGAACCATCTTCGAGCGTCAGCGTGACTTGAGCAGTCTCATCTTTTTGCAAGTGACCTTGTGACATCGCAGCTTTCAAACGGAGTAGTTGAGCAGAAGATTGCACGATATCAACATTGATTGGGTCTAACTGTTGGATAGTCGTTAACGTCGCCGCTTGGTTTGCCGTTACAAGCGCACCAGCCGTTACGTTAGACTTGCTGATTACACCGCTGATTGGCGCCTTCACTTGTGCGTAAGATAGGTTGATCTTCGCCGTATTGATCTTCGCTTTCGCGACTAACACTTGCGCTTTCGCTTCTTTATAAGCCGCTTCTGCTTCGTCCAATGCTTGTTGGCTGATCGACTTCTTAGTGATCAATGCACGGTAACGACGCACTGTTGAGTACGTTGATTCTTCTGATGCCTGCGCACGAATCAGTTCCGCTTCTGCACTCAATAAATCAACTTGGAAAGTAGAATCATCAATCTGGTATAGCGATTGACCCTTCTCTACCACGCCACCCTCAACAAAATTACGTTCAGAAATAATACCCGTTACCTGTGGGCGAACTTCTGCTTCTTTAAACGCGCGGCTACGACCCGGTAATTCAACCGTTAGCGCTTGGCGAACCGGTTCAACTGTTATGACAGTCACTTCCGGTGTTGGCGCGGGACCACCTTGTGCTTGTCCATCTTGACTCTGTTCACATCCAGCCAAAAATAAGCTCGACGCAATCAGAAATGATAGCGTGGTTCTACGTCTCATGAAACTTCTCTCTTCCTAAATAAAAACAGTGACCCAATAAAAAGTCAGCAAATATTATTCGCGATGATAATTACTCAATGTTGTACATACAACAAAATTTACCGCTCTTTACAATAGACAAAAATATTTGCTCGAAAGCTGTTATTGATCTCTCAATTTGAACGCATTCATATTGGAAAAATAAATTTTCTGTGAGCAATCGAAAACAGATTTTTCCTAATAAAAACAAGAAAAAAGAGTGGACAAAGCGAGAGAAATCGTGAAGAAGCAAAGTATTTTGGAGGACGCGTTGCTACTACGAAGAAAAAGATAGTTTATTAAATATCGTGAAAATAAGTGAAAACACAGGAATTGACACTCGCATAACATTTAATCACCAATTGAACATTTAGAGCGCGCTTTAATTAAATAAATTGCAAATATAGGCGTTGATTTCCGTATTCATTACCCTATAATTCGCTCCCCCTAAACAACCTAATATACGATATAAGTTGGTTATGAAAAACAACAATAGAATAGTATTAGGGAAATTCACATGGGACAGGACGACTCACTATTTACAGCTATCCCCTTTGAATGGCACAGCAGAAGAACAAGAAACGGTTAAGCTGACCAATAAACAAAAAGCGTTATTGAACTGCCTTGTTGATGCGTATCCAAACACGATCAGCAATAAAGAGATTATTCAACAGGTTTGGGGCTATGAACACATCTCACAAGAGAGTTTGCCTCAACTGATTAATCGCACTCGACGAACGTTGGAAGATAACGAAAAGACCATTCTGGTTAATACCCCTGGAGTTGGCTATTCCCTCAATTTTAAATTTGCTCCAGAAGAGCCAGTTTTAAAGCCAATAACCAAACCAGAAGAGTGTGCTCTCAAGTCAGCCAGCAAGCAAAACGCAAAACTATGGCATGCGCTTTTTATAGTCATGCTGTTAGTGACGCTGTTTAATCTTTATGAAACGACGAAAGCACTGTATTACAAGCACGACTTTGAACAAGTGCTAAAAGCCAAAGCTTACCCAGAAATAAAACGTTCCGATGACGGAAAAACGGTAGTGACAATTAACAACCATGAATGCATTTATCACAAAGATCAGCTTTTACTTCAATGCCCATAAATTCAAAGTATTGATAGCATTGGTTGTGTTCAACGGCATTCTCTTGTTCACGGCACACCAGTCAAAAGTTCAATTGTTTGGCAAAGTAGAAGCGATGCAATACAGGTGGACGACCTATACCAAGCTCTATAAAGGTCACATTGAGACCCGTAATCACTACTCACCGATCGGTGGTGCTGTGACAGAGTATCAAGCGCTTGACTATCAATATGAATATTCAAAATCTAAGGGAAACGAATACATTGTATTGAGCTGTGAAAAGCCGGTAACCATGCGCCACAATCGTATTTACTATCTAGATGAACAATGCAGTTTGCTCTTTTTCGGCAGAGCAGAGAGAACTCTAAAGAATATGACGCTCCGCTGCTTATACTGATGCTTACCGCTTCTAAAGAAACTTATAAAAAGGCACCTTTGATAATCAAAGGTGCCTTTTTTATTTCAGGTAGAGCGTAATGGGTATAACGCTGTCTTATACGCGGAACTGGCTGACTTGCTTGTCTAGCTGTTGTGTCTGTTCAGACAACATAGACAATGACTGTTGCGCTTGGCTTACTACATCCACAATCGACGTACTGCTGTCTGCGATACCTTGAACGTTGCTGTTTACTTCATCACTCACTGAGCTTTGTTGGCCCGCAGCTGTCGCAATGTGCGTGTTCATCTCGTTCATACGTGCGATCGCGTTTAGGATTTCAGCCAACGACTCTGTCGCTAAACCTGCCGATTGAATGGTGTCTTCGCTGCTGGTTTTACTGCCCTGCATCACTTCCACCGCCTGAGCAGCACCTGCTTGCAGCTTCTCAATCATGGCTTGGATCTCGCCCGTGCTCTTTTGCGTTCGGCTCGCTAAGGAGCGAACTTCATCTGCCACGACAGCAAAACCACGACCTTGCTCACCAGCACGCGCTGCTTCAATCGCCGCGTTTAATGCCAACAAGTTAGTCTGCTCTGCAATACCACGGATAACATCCAATACCGAAGCAATATTGCTCACATCGCTATCCAAGGTGTTGATGACTTGGCTTGCGCTTTCAATCTCACCCGCTAGGTCGCGAATAGCACCCACAGTTTGTTCAAGAATGATATTTGTATTTGCGAGCTCTTCATTGGCAGTTTGGCTTGCCAATGCAGCTTCCGTCGCACTGTCGCTAACATTACGACTGGTTACTTGCATCTCGTGTACTGCTGCAGCAACGGCTTCACTATCACGCTGTTGGCCAACAGTTGAATCTGCGATGGTCGAAGTCAGTGAGTTTAGGTTGTTCATCTCTTGGCGCAACGTATTAGCGCTTTTCACCACTTGTGACACCGTCGCTTGGATCTTAGTCACGAACTGGTTGAAGCCACCAGCAAGCTGACCAATTTCATCTTGAGAATTGATGCTAATGCGTTGACTTAGATCGCCTTCGCCCGAAGCAATTTGCACCATCGCCTCTTTAATATCATTGATTGGTTTAACTACCGTTTTAAGTAGCAATATGACCATACCAAGTGCAGCGATAATCACGATCGCGATACCTGATTCTAGAATAATCTCAGCTCGAAGCGCTGCCGCTGAAATGTCAGATTTCAACTCGCTTTGTTTTGCTTCGATGCCATCTTTTACGACATTAAGCTGCTCGCGTACCGCACCAAACTGATCTTCAAATAAAACTTTGTTAGATTCGTAATAATTCAACCACTGTGCTTGTGGTTTGTTAATCATATCGTCATAACTTTGTAGCCATTGCTCACCCGTCGTGACCAACTTTTGTACTTCGCTACCATGGCTGCGAGGCATTACACCCTCATTAGAAAGAGACATGACTTTTTTCATTCGAGGTAATACTTTGTATGCGTTGTCTTTGTACTCAAATAGGTGGTGATCGATCTCCGCTTGAGTCTTCGCTAGCGCTAAACCCTGAATTGCAGAAGTCGCTTGATACAGGTCGCGATATGCATCTTCAATAGTAAACAAGCTCGGGGTTACTTGTTCATTCAGTGTTTTGGTCAGTTCAGTTTGCTTCCACATTGTTACGACATTCAGTACTGAGCTAATAACCAGTAATGCAATCATCAAAGACAATGGAAGAACGATCTTCTGCTTGATAGACAGGTTGTTGAACATGAATAGATACCTTTGTTTTATTGTTCAAATCACCACCGAGTTTATCAAACAAAAGGCGTATAAAATTGTTTATACGGTTCAACGTCCTCTAATAATTTTTGTCTTTACGACTAATATTTTAGATTCAACAAATAACTGATTTATTGGACGATTTTTCTAGGAAGCAAGGTCACATAACTTCAATCGGTACAGTTCGATATACCTTGGTTAGATTGGAACATTTCCATCATGGGTTCGATTTGAACGTTACCCCATACAACAAAGCCAAAGCACAATAAGGGGAACAAGAGATGAATAAGGGATTTAAGCGTGCCAAGTTTGCCGCGTTGAATCGCTGTGGGTCTGAATACCTTGACGCCTTTTGGTGGGAACTGACCTTCGATTAAGCCACGTACACCGAGTGGCAACATCAATACCGAAGTAAGTAAAAACACGGACAGTGGTATCCAAAAGAACAATGTGTGAACCAAAAGTTCTAAGCTCTGCATACCGAACACTTCATAACATTCCGGCGCTTCGGCGACTGCTTGCAGCAGAGGCTCTCCCTCAAGCTTAAACATCACACCAACTAGAACACAAAATACGCCAGCGATAGCGACTCTGATGATCTTTTCTTTTTTGCTGTACTGCGGTGCGTATTCCTTCATGCCCTTTCCTATCAAGATAAAACCGAGAAAGTCAGCTTAAGAATGGCACACCAGAGCGCAAATGTGTGCGTGGCTTTTGGGACGTACAATAGCGAATAATGAAACAGAAAGAAAACAGCCTCAATATCGCTATTGAGGCTGTTGGAAAGTTCACGAGTCCGGTTTAATCGTCGAACAACAAGTTGATTGCAATTGCCATCAAAACTAAGCCGGAGATTGGCAGCAAGACACCCAATGGCGAGCGCTCTATGTAAGGTAAGTTTTCCGCAATCAATAAACCCCACTCAGGTTCTGGCGGTTTAACGCCAAGTCCGATAAAACTCAGAGACGTCAGGCTGAGCGTAATGTATGGCAAACGTAAAAACGCGTGACGAATTAATGGCGGCAGCACGTAAGGCAACAAATAGTAACGGAGTACTCGCCACTGACTGGTTCCCCAAATAGGCGCAAGATGCGTATAAGGCTGCGCTTTGGCTTCCATCAACAAACTTGCACAGTGCGCTGCTAATGGTGCCCATGACACCATAACAATAGCAATCAAGGCACTGTTTGGATTCATCCCCGTTAGACCAGCAATCAACAGACCCGCCACAATGTATGGCACACCTTTGGTGATCTCAATTAAGCCTTGGCTATAACGAGTCACGAAGCCGAGCAGCAAACCAATAACCAAACTTAGGAACGTTGCGATGATGCCCATTTTGATTGTCGACATCATACCGCCGCCAACGCGAGCAAGCAGATCTCGCCCGACCGCATCAGCACCAAATGGAGCTGCTAAGCTTGGCGATTCAAGGCGGGTAAATTGGATGGTGTAAGGATCGCGCATTAACGCCCATCCTGCACAACCAATCAGCAAGGCAAAGATTGTGGCACTGACGATGCGTTTGGTGGTGCTTTGGGTAAAACGGAACGTACTGTGACTGCTGATCAGCTTGCCACTTGTGACACTGTGCCCGAGTAACCAGCGCTGCAATAAGATGCTCGCACTGCTGATCAACATCGAGAACACCAGCAACACCAACAAGCCACCTTGCAGCATCGGCAGATCTTGTGACTTCGCTGCGCCTAAGATTAGTCGTCCGATACCCGGAATGGAAAACACCTGTTCCACAGCAACCGCGCCGCCGGTCAAACCAATCACCGTCATTGCGATTTGAGGGATCAAGTTACTAACGGCACGCCACAAGGCAAAGCGTACGATTTGAAACTTACTGACGTTCGCCGATAGCCAAGTGATCACCCAAGGCTCATCTAATACACGCTTGAGGCTGTCATTGAGCAAGCGCCCGAACAAGCCAGCAGCAGGCAATGCCATTGCCAGACTTGGTAGCCAGAGGTTTTGCACGCCTTGCCAGCCATAAGGCGGGAACCAGCCCAACCAAATGGAAAACACCATGATCAGCAGCGAAGCAATCACGTACTCAGGCAGTGAGACCAACACCGAACTGAGCGTGTCATGATGCTTGTCTAAACGATTCTGTTGCCAGCGACGCACGGTGTAAAGCACGCTCGCCATGCACATTACAAATGCCATGCCTAGCGCTGTAAGCATCAGTAATAGTGACGTTTTTGCAGTTTGTTGAACGCTCTCCATCACGGATGCGCCACTCACCCAAGAGACACCTAAGTCACCTTGCATGGCAAGCGTCAACCAATCCCACAGTCGCTCAGCAGCGCTGCGGTCAAGTTGAAGATCTTCTCGAATTGCTTGCAGAGCTTCTGCCGTCAGCAATTGTTGAGCACCCGCACGGGCACGGAGAATTGATTGGCTTGGGTCGATACCCGCAATATCCGGCATCAAACCCACCAGCACAACCACTACCCCGAGTGATAGGAAGCGCGACAAAAAACGCGTAAACCATTCAGGCATACAAGCGCTCCAACGAGAGCGCATGTTGGCAACAGACGACATCGAGTTAGTTCACCTCAGTAAACTGGTCGATCAGGCGACGCTCACGTGGGTCACGTTGTGCGTTCTTCACGCGGTCACTCTCACCTTGGATTACGCGCTCGTGAAGCAGTGGAATCACAGCGTATTGCTCAAGGATTTTGCTTTCTGCTTCGATGATCGCTTGTTGGCGTTTCTCACCCAACGGCTGACGATCAGCGTGTTTCAATGCTGAGTCCACTTCTTCAGAGCAGAACTGACCTAGGTTGTAAGAACCTTTACAGCTAAAGTCACTTTGCATGTACGCCACTGGGTCACCAGAATCCAGCACCGTTGCACGTGACAACAAGAACGCATCGAACTTACCTGCTAGTGCATCGTTTTCGATTTGTGCGTATTCACGAACGTCTAGCTCAACCACAAAGCCAGCCGCTTCAAGTTGTTGCTTTAGCAGCACCGCTACTTCTGGCAACTCAGCACGGTCGGTAAACGTACCAATGGTGATCTTCTCACCATTCGCGTGGCGCATTTCCATGGTTTCCATACGAGGGTTCGCGTCACGAATTGGTTGAGCCCATGCCAATGCAGGACCTAACAAACCTTTCGCTGAATCGGCGTGGTTCTCGTAAACCGTTTTGATGATTTGCTCACGGTTAACCGCTTGAGCTGCTGCTTTACGCAAACCGAACTGGCTAAACACATCTGATTTGTTGTTTAGGTAAAGCGTGTTGGTACGTGGCATTGCGACTTCGTGCAGCTGTGAAGATTCCATCATCGCGATTTGCGATACAGGAACCGCTTCAACTACATCCGCCTCACCGGTACGTAGTGCAGCAGCACGAGCAAAACCGTTTGGTACGTATTCAGCAAAGATACTGTCTACTTTTGCTTTTTCACCCCAGTAACCGTCAAAACGCTTCAGTTTTGCGCTGGTTGTCCCGTTGATTTCTGTCAGAACGAATGGACCCGTACCCGCATTGATTGGCACAACACGACCGTTTTCTTGATATGCAGCACCCGAAAGGATCGCTAGCTGTGGGCTAGATAGACGGCTTGGCAACAATGGATCGTTAAAGGTCGTTTTGATTTCAACAGTGAAGTCGTCCAGTGCGCGAACTTGCCATTCGATACCATCCAAAATACGTGGCTTAGGTGCGGCATCTAATGCTTTTTGTAGAGAGTTCACAACCGCATTGGCATCAAGGTCAGAACCATCGTGGAATTTCACGCCCTTACGTACCGTAAATTGCCACGTCATCGGGTCAACTTGTTCCCATTCCGTTGCCAGCATAGGCTCTGCTACCGACTGATCGTTAAGGTTCACCAGCGTTTCTGCCGTGCTCCAACGTGACAGTTTGAACGCGTCATCTGAAAGTGGCGACAAACCTGTGCGTGGTGGTTGCATCATGGCAACGCGAATTTCCGTTGCTTGCGGTGCAGCTGCTTTTTCCGCTTCTGGCTTGCTTTCGCCAGAGTCAAAACAACCCGTCAGCAGTGCGCTTAAAGCCAGCGACAAAGCTAACTTGGGAGTACTAAGGTGCATAAGAAACCTCTCCAATGGTTTTTGTGAATTCATTACTTTTGTGTTGAGCGCTCATCAAGGCTCTCGTGATCAAGTGCGATGGGTTATTTGTCACGTTCTGTGCTGTGCCGTGCTCGACAACGCGTCCTTTGTCTAACACTAGGATTTCATCGCATAGGGTTTGTGCCGCATCGAGGTCATGTGTCACCAAAATCAGGCGCATCTGACGACTCTTTTGAATGCCTGCCAACAATTCGAGAATCTGTTTACGACTGACGGGGTCTAAGCTGCTGGTTGGCTCATCGGCAACCAACACACAAGGTTCGACAATCAAAGCTCTAGCGATAGCCACGCGTTGGGCTTGCCCAACTGATAATTGCTGCGGGTTACGATCCAACAATGTGAGATCCAAACCGACATCCGCCAACACCTTTTCCACCTTCTCGTTGAGCTCTTGCGTCAAACCAATGTTGCTTAGCGGCTCCAGTAAGATCTGGCGAACGGTGTAATACGGATTCAAGCTCGATTGCGGCTCCTGCGGAATCAGTTGAATGTGCTGACACAACTCTTGTCGCTGCTTAGCCGAGCTGCGCGATAGCGGATAACCACACACATACACTTCACCAGATGTGGGGTTACGAAGACCAAACAGAAGTTCAATCAAGGTCGATTTACCCGCACCAGAAGGACCAACAATCGCAATGTTCTTTGTGTCGATGGCAAGATCCAATTGTTCGAGCGCTTTAAACGGTTTGCCCCCTAACCAACTTGGTTTGGAGTAATAGTGAACACTGGCTTGCTCAAAGCGAACTTCCGCCGATTTAGGCTGCGTGTGCCCGCTCAAGTTGTGCTTAGTCAAAATAGGCTCCAGAGATGAGGTTAAGGCAGCAGTTGCGCAAGTTGTTGGCAGAAAGGATGCGAACTTTGCTGAATGGCTTGCCATGGTGCGCCATAAGCCACCATGGTGTTGTCCGCAATCACCAAGACTTTGTCACACGCCAAAGCCGCAGATAGATCGTGCGTGATCAACAAACCACTGATGTTGCGTTGCTGAACACTACTGCGAAACAACTCAAGGATCTCCGCTTCGGTGATTGGATCGAGCGCACTGGTGGGCTCATCAGCAATGATCAAGTTGGCACTACCAAGCAACGCAATCGCAATACAAATACGCTGGCGCTGACCACCAGATAGCTGGCTTGGATGCTGCGCCAATGCTGCTTTTGGATCCGTAAATCCGAGTTGAGACAGCAAGGTCGTCACTGTTTCTCGGTTTGCTGAAGACAAGCGTGTTTTGTTGCCCGTCAATGCCAAACACAGTTGTTGCTCGACAGAGGCCAATGGATTCAGCGCTTTAAGTGCATCTTGGAAAATGACCGCAGGACGCTGCGATTGACTCCGTTGCAGCATGGCAGTTTGTGCGACCTCACTGCTGTTAAGCTGGATACTTCCGTCTACCCAAATATCGGACGGCAAAAAACCTGCGACGGCTTTCGACAACATGGATTTACCAATGCCGGAAGGTCCCATAATGGCAAGAACTTCACCTTGAAACAGCTCAAAAGAAATGTCTTTGAAGAGTGTGCGTTCTGAGTCTGTAAGGCTGAGATTATTAACGGAGAGTATTGGTTGAGAAATCACGACATCAAACTAAATGTAACAATATAACATAACGATAGTATCACGCAGGTCTGAGCAAGAAAACAACTCAGAGGGGTTATTTCATCACCTTTTTCACGCTTTTATCAGCAAGGGCAGATAACTCCGCCCTTGCGATAAAAAATCGAAATAAAACCGATTGTAAAAGCGTGAATTACTGACACTTTTGTTTTACTTGATCGAGGTACGGGAACAAGAAGACAAAGCGCCCAACGTAGAACAAGGTGAATGCCAGCCACAAACCGTGGTTGCCCCAATATTGCACCGCAATAAATTGAGTCACTAAGAACAACACCATGGTTAGGAAGGTAGAGTTACGTACTGGTCGCGTCGTCCCTGTGCCGGTAAAGATGCCGTAAAACGTAAGCCCAAAACCAGCAACCAACGGGAATGCCAATAACCAAGGGCTCATGTCTAGATACAGCTCAACAAGGTTTGGCAAAGTGGTAAATAACGACACCACTTGGTGTTTGAACAGCACCAACAGCAAGGTCAATACAACAACGAACGCCGCGGTCCATTGCGTGTTTAACTTAATCACGTTATCAAGCAATGTCGGATTCTTCTGCCCTACAGCTTTACCTGCAAAGACGCTAGACGCATTCGCCACACCATCGAACATGTAGCTGACGATGAAGGTTACTTGCATCAAGATTGCGTTCGCCGCGAGCACATCAGAGCCAAGCTGAGAGCCCACACGCGCCATCATGTTGAAGAACACCAATAGACACACAGTACGAAGCAGCAGATCCATATTGGAAGATGCGATAACTTTGAGATCTTTACGCGTCATGCTCGCTGTTTGAATGTAATCAAACAGCGGGAAGCGACAGGTTTTCAACACGAGCACCGCACCAATAACAAACGTCGAGATTTGCGCGATAAGTGTCGCTACCGCAACGCCAGCAATACCCATATCGAAGTACAACACAAAGACGATATCTAGCACGATGTTCAGCACGTTACCAAACACTTGCGTGAACAAGGTTTCTTTGGCTTTCGCCTGCCCCATTAACCAACCAATCACGGTGTAGTTCAGCAGTACAAACGGCGCACCAAAGATCATGATATCGAAGTAAATCTTAGCGTTTTCGGCCACGACTGCATCAGGGGAGATAATCAGCTCTGCCCCCATCCAAATCACAGACTGCAACGCAATGAAAATCAAGCCAAGGCAGAGCGAAAGCACGAAAGGACGGAATAAGCTGCTCGCTTGATCTTCTGGGCTATTTTTACCTAATGCGATTGCACTTTGCCCAGTAGTACTGACGCGGAAAAAGCCAAACAGCCAATACAAGGTATTCATGATAACGGTGCCGATCGCCACACCACCAATCATCTCAGCCACACCGAGTTTACCGATCACCGCGGTATCCACCGCCCCCAATAATGGCTGGGTAACAGTAGAAACGATGAAAGGAAATGCGATTTTAAAATAGTCTTTATGAGTCAGATTCATGATTTGAAAAAGTTGGTTAGAAAAGTGCAGAACGCGTGAAGAGTCGGTTTAAGTCATCTTGCCACCGAACTGCATTCTATTTGTTTAATGGGCTCAAGTTAACCACAAAATGGGAAAAAGAATGAGAACGAAAATCAATAAATAGTTAACCCATCGGCTTTATTGCCACCCTATGCATCTCAACAGGTAAACGGATAAATCGTCGATAAATAACCACACTAACAGTAATGAACAATGTTCAAATGCCACCAATGTTATGTTATAACAATCGAAAATTTTCGCATCATTTTAATCATAGGTAATCGGATGTCCATTTTTGGATCGTTTTCTCTTTCTAGATTACGCCTAACTCTTACTGCTTTCTCGCTGCTGTTTTCTTGTTTTGTCCACGCTCACCCTCATTCTTGGGTGACGATGGAAACCAAAATCAATATCAAAGAAGATAAGATTCAATCGCTCTCAATGAACTGGGAGTTTGACGCCATGACCACGGCTTACATGCTCGCGGGAGAGAAACTCACCGACGAAAATCGAGATGAAGTACTTTCGACCCTCTCGAGTCAGGTGATTTACAACCTGTTATCAAGCCATTACTTCACCTACTTTTATGCCGACGACGAACCGATTCGCTACAAGATGGTGGAAGAAGGGTCTATCGAGATGAATGGCGCAAAAGCAACATTGAAGTTCAATCTTGAACTCGCTAAACCCACCAGTATCTACACGCCTGATCTACGTTTGCTTATCTTTGATCCAAGCTACTTCGTAGATATGAGTTGGGAGCACAAGCATGCCATCACCATCAATAAGCCTTACGCTGATCGCTGCCATATCGACGTGGTTAAACCAAACCCAACACCTGAGCAAGTGACTTATGCGATGTCACTCTCTGTTGATGCAGATCCAGATAACGAACTCGGTCAGTTGTTTACCCAAAAAGCCCTCTTCACCTGTGATCCGGAGGAGAACTAATGGGAAACTCGCCAGTCTTCAGACGTGCCCTGTTCGCTGTGTTTAGCGTGGTGCTGTTAGCCACTACTCTGCATATTTGGAATCACTTCCCTGCTCACTGGATGCAGTTGATTCGGCTTCAACGTGATACGGTAAACTCACTCAGTGAATACCTGATGCTCATCAGCCAAGGGCAACTGTTGTACGGTTGGTACTTGTTAGGGTTTAGCTTTTTGTATGGTTTGCTGCATTCGGTTGCCCCTGGGCACGGTAAAACCGCAGTGACGTCAATGAGCCTGATTCATGGTTATCGTCGCCGACAAGCACTTGTTTTGGTCGCGATTATTGCCGCCCTACAAGCAGCGAGTGCGTGCATTCTTTTCGTGATTACCGCAAAGATTGCAGAGCAGTTTGCTTTCAGCCTTTCCGATAATGTTCGTCTGCTAACGCAAGGTTGTGCGGTTTTTATTATTCTGCTGGCGCTGAAAGAGTTTGCGTCGGTGGTTAAACGCCGCATCAAGCAAACACCCTCTCAAGAAGACGATGATTCCGCAGAGTCTAGCGGCAATATTTCATGGAAAGCACTACTGCTTATTGGCTTTCGCCCTTGTACTGGTGCAGTGTTAGTTCTGTTTCTCTCTAACATGCTAGGCAGCTTAATGTGGGGCATGGTCGCGACATTTGTGATGGCTTTAGGAACGGCAATGACCAACTCGATATTGGTGTTCAACGCTTTAACGATTCAACGCCAAATGAAAAACCACAACGCCAAACCTAATGCCAACTTGAGCGATACGCTGAACCTCGTTTTGGCAGTCACCATGGTGGCATCGGGCTTTATTCTCTATAACTTTGCCAGCGTGGCAGGATTGCAGAACTTCGTCAGATAAGTACCGACAGCAATAAACGCAAAAGCCCCAACACTTGGTTGGGGCTAAATTTACATTGGTTTGTATTTCAATACTGTGTGTTACTTAGGTTCGCGCAACAGGTACAGCATCAGCTTCAATGGCGTTTTCGCGATAATGCTGTGAGGCAAATGCGCGTCCATTAGCAACCAAGCGCCAGCTTTTAGTTCCTTCGCCTCTTCTTCTAACGTGAACGTACATTCTCCTTCGAGTATTTGTGCAATTACTGGTACTGCTGCAGTATGTTCGCTCATTTCTTCACCCTCGGCGAACCCGAAGATAACACCTCGCAAACGCTCACTTTTGTACACAGGGCAACTCGTGATACCTGCTTTGGGGATATCCACTTCGCTGGCGAGATCTTCATATAAAGTGTATTCAAACATGATTTAGCTTTCCTTCTTTCTTGCGACAAGCGTTATCGCAGATAGGTTCTTTTCGTGCTTACGGAAAATCTTACGCATGCCTAACACACGCTTTCTCGCTTGCGGTTTAGTCAGTACGTTTTTCACGATTTTTAAGAACCCACTCAAGCCTTCATCGGCGATAACGCGTTTTGGTTCGAGTAAATGCATTGGAGCAACTGCTTCAAATTCAACGAAAAAACCATTCTCTTCCATCAAAGCTTTCCACTCTGCGGGTGTGATGGGTTTGGCGGGGTGTTGAATGGTCTCGGAAACTTCTCTTTGAATTGCGCGCTTTTTATCTTCATCGATAGTATCTGGCGTAATGCACAGCTCATGGATACCGTAACGACCATGAGTTGCGAGGATTCGAGCAGCCTCAGCAATAATTTCGTTTTTACGCGCATCGGATTGCATCGTCAGCATGGCTTCGCCATAAACCACAGAAGCGCATTCTGGCTCTAACCCTGTCTCTTGTGCATTCCCGACATGACAACGTTGGTTTGCACCCTGTAAGTAAGAGCGAACAATCTCCGCTGCCTGCTCATTTTGTTCGATAGCGGTGTAGCTTGCAGGGGATTTTTCCAAGCACAAACGTGCCGTGTAACCCATACCGGGCGCAAATTCGACAACGCGGTCACCACGAGTAATCGCCAACCCTTGCAACATTTTTTGTGTCAGCTCTTTGCCACCAGGACGCAGCACTTTCTTACCCAGTTGAGCGAGTACCCAGTGTCCCGGTGTTTTTGTCACTTCTCGCCCTTCATTGGGCATCGCTAATCGTTTAGACATAATGACTCCTAAGCAAAGATGGCGACGGGAACAAAAAGAACGACCAGACCGCACAAGGCAACCCATCGAAATACGTGGCTAATACCGTCCATAACTGTTCTCCTTTCTCAGGTTGGATAAGTTGGCATATCAATCAATAATGATTATTATTTGTATCTTATCCCCCAAGTCCGAATTTGCTGCTTGATAATTATCAAGCTAAGGAAAACAGCGTGCCCGGCTCTATTGTTTCGCTCCTGAACGAAGAAGAAAAAACACAACTCTTCTCAAAACGCTCGCCTTTGCATTGCGATGCAGGGCATCAACTGTTTGAACGTGGGGAACCTGCGGAAAATATGTACTTAGTAGAGAGAGGAAAAGTCTCGCTGTTTCGTTTGATGCCTAACGGAGACGAAAAGCTGTTTAGAGTGTTTATGGCGGGAGAAATGATTGCGGAAATGGCGATGTTTATGTCTCCAAGAACCTATCCGATGAGTGCCCGTGTCGATCAGGATACGGAGTTGTCTGTGTTCCACTACCAAGATGTGTTAACGGTGTTTACTCAGTCTCCGCAGACTTCATTAAAAGTCATGAACTACATGACCAATCGCATCCACCAGCTGATGGATACCGTGAACATTTTGACGCAAGTAAACGCGAACCAAAGACTGGTGATGAAACTGGCTGACTTCTATCGCGCTCAATCGAGAAGCGAAGGGAAAATCACGTTACCCGTGACAAAAAAGCTGCTCGCAACACAGTTAGGAATGACGCCAGAGACGCTTTCTAGAACGTTCAAAAAACTGAAAAACGATGGTTTTATTACTGAGTGCGAAAGTCATATCACGCTGCTAGATATTCCTGCCATGTGCGAAGCGGTGGAGTTAGCACCAGAAATATTCCAGCGAGATTTAGCTTAAACGCTCTAAAACAAAAAACAGCTCCTAGTGAGCTGTTTTTATTGTTTCTGAAAGCGATATCCCAATGCAGGTCTTACGCTTTCTTCACAAACTGCGCCGTCACCATCATCTCGCCAGCACCATCAACTTTGCAATCTAGCTGGTGATCTTTGCCGTCTTTGATGCGACGAATCACCGCTTTGGTGCCGATCTTAAGTACCAGCGAACTGCCTTTTACTTTTAAGTCTTTCGCTAACGTGACCTTATCACCTTCTTGCAGCAACGTGCCGTTGGCATCTTTCACGTTTACGGCATCTTCGTCTGCCGCCTGAGTTGGGTTCCACTCATAAGCACATTCTGGGCAAACAAGATGGTCTTGGTCTGGGTAAACGTATTCTGAGTTACAGTTTGGGCAAGGAGGTAGAGACATAAGTAATTACGAGCTAATGAATTTGCCGTTATGGTAAAGGGTATTGCTCACCTTATCGAGGAGATTTGTCAAAAAACGCCCTCACAACTTAGCCATCCCTCGTTGGAAAGGCATTCAAGATAAGGGCGTGTTTCTGTTTGATTAAACCTCAGTACCGTTAGACGCAATGACACGCTTATACCAATGGAAAGACTTCTTCGGTGTGCGGTTTAGTGTGCCGTTGCCTAGGTTGTCTCTGTCAACATAGATGAAGCCATAGCGCTTGCTCATCTCACCCGTTGATGCCGCAACCAAATCGATACAACCCCATGGTGTAAAGCCCATCAGCGGAACACCATCGGTAATCGCATCGGCCATGGCTTCTACGTGTTGGCGCAAATAATCAATGCGGTAATCGTCTTGCACTTCGCCATTCGCATCAGGTACATCTTTCGCACCCAGACCGTTTTCTACTAAGAACAATGGCTTTTGGTAGCGATCATAAAGTGTGTTCATGGTGATTCGCAGGCCAAGCGGGTCAATCACCCAACCCCAATCGCTAGCAGGCAAGTGTGGATTCCTAATCGACTTCACGACGTTGGCTTCACTGGTGTTATTGGCATTCATCTCTGCCGATGCACAACGTGAGGCGTAGTAACTAAATGAGATGAAATCGACCGTGTTTTTCAGCGTCTCGTAATCTTCTTCAAGAATCTCCAGCTTCACGCCTTTTTCATCAAACACTTTCTGCGCGTAAGATGGGTAGTAGCCACGAGATTGAACATCAATAAAGAATAAGTTCTCACGATCTTTTTCCATCGCTGTGAACACATCTTCTGGCTTGCAGCTGTATGGGTAGAAGTTACCCCCCGCCAGCATACAACCAACTTGGTTCTCTGGATTGATCTCATGAGCAATCTTAGTCACCAAGGCGCTTGCAACAAGCTCATGGTGCGCAGCTTGGTATTTTACTTGATCGCGGTTTTCACCCTCTTGGAACAACAAACCCGCACCTGAGAATGGGCTATGCAGAAGGATGTTGATTTCATTGAACGTCAGCCAGTATTTCACTAGCCCATCAAACGCTTCGAAACAGGTTCTTGCGTAGCGTTCAAAAAAGCCAATCATCTTTCGGTTTCGCCAAGAACCATATTCGTTCACTAGATGCATTGGCACATCGAAATGGCACAGCGTGACAAGCGGCTCAATATCATACTTGTGGCACTCTTCAAATACGCTGCGGTAGAAATCAATGCCTGCTTGGTTTGGCTCTAGTTCATCGCCTTTCGGGAAGATTCGGCTCCATGCGATCGACATACGAAAGGTCTTGAATCCCATCTCCGCTAGAAGCGCGATATCTTCTTTATAACGGTGATAAAAGTCGATGGCTTGGTGGCTTGGGTAAAACTCTTCTTCGCTCAATTCCACTGAATCGACAAGGCCGAGTTTGATTGGCATTCGGTTGTCACCATAAGGGATCATATCCACGGTCGTCAGCCCTTTGCCACCTTCTCGATAACCGCCCTCAGATTGGTTTGCTGCAATAGCCCCACCCCATAGGAAGTTTTCTGGGAACACAGATTTAGACATCTTATTTACCTCTTAACATAGAGCTGCCAGCAAAGGCGGCTCTATCAATTATTCAAATCTTGGTTATGCGGAAGCTGGCTTTGCAGGCTCTAACACCGTTTCTTGCTCTTCGGCTTTTTCTTTATTTGCGACGTCTTTGTTTGCAGTAGCTTCGCCTTCTTCGTCTTCATCGTTCGGGATATCCTCAAACCCAAGGATTAAAGTTAGAGCGAAAGAAAGCACAATCGACAGAGCAATCAGACCAAATACCCACGCGATACTCATCGGGTCGTTCACATCAAAGAACTGCACACTGGTGAACAAGCTCGGCGCGGCCATTGAGTGGCTCGCCAGTCCCGCCATGCCGGCAAGTGCACCCACAATAAAGCCAGTGATCATGGTTGCGATAAGTGGTCGTTTCAGACGAACAAGCACGCCGTAAAGCGCAGGCTCTGAGATACCCGCAAAAATAGCAGACGCACCCGCCGCACTCGCGGTTTGTTTCAGTTCGCGGTTTTTAGTTTTCCATGCAACCGCAAGACAAGCGCCACCCATGCCGATGTTGGCACCGATTTCCGATGGCATAACCATGCCTTCACGGCCTGTTTCAGCGATGGTTTGAATGATGGTCGGTGTAAATACGCGGTGCATACCTGTCAGAACCAATAGTGGCCAAAGTGCGCCCATGATCGCAACAGACAACCAACCTAGTGTGCTGTGAATGGTGTAAACCAATGCAGAAAGCGCAGTACCAATCCAAATACCTAGTGGACCAATCAAAACGATGGCTAGCGGTGCTGCAATCAATACGATCAGCATCGGTTTTAGGAAGTTCTTCGTCACCGCAGGTGTGATGCTATCAACCCAACGTTCGATGTAAGATAGCGCCCAAGTCATCACCAACACCGGAATAACGGTGTAAGTGTATTTCACCGAAGTGATTGGAATGCTGAAGAAGTCAACGTGCTTACCATCAGCCGCTTGCGCCATCAACTCCATGAAGTTCGGGTGAATCAACACGCCCGCGATCGCGATGGAGAGTGACATGTTGGTTTTGAATTTAATTGAAGCAGACGCGGCAACCATAACGGGTAGGAAAAAGAACGCACCGTCGCCAATCGCATTGAGGATGATCAGTGTTGAAGAATCATCATCAAGCAAGCCTGTCATCTTAAGAACCATAGCCAGCAGCTTCACCATTGAGCCGCCGATGATCGCTGGAATCAGTGGTGACATGGTGCCGACCAACGCATCAAGGATCTTAGCGCCAATCACTTTTGGAGTAAGCTTGACCTTTTTCTCTGGTTCACTCGATTCTGATGAAGAAAGGTTGCACAACGCCATCACTTTTTTGTACGCATAAGAGACGTTATTACCAATGATGACCTGACATTTGTCACCATTGTGAACCACGCCCATCACACCTTTGATGCCCTTCAGTGCTTCTGCATCTATCTTACTTTCATCGCTTAATACAAAACGCAATCGCGTCATGCAGTGTGTTAGTGCCACTACGTTTTCTGCACCGCCCAGTTTCTCTAGTACTGAACGGGCAATGATGCCGTAATCTTTCGCCATCTTTCTCACTCCAATTATTATTCATCAACCTGTAGGGAGGTTGTTTTCTTGCTGCGAACCTTCAAATGAGAGTCAACGAAATCGAACACAACAACCAAGTTACCGGTAACATGTTACTGGTAACTATCGGTAAATAAACCGCGTATTCGGAGAACAAGTTCAAAGTGGGATAATGGCTGGAATCCACTGCAAGGTGAATGAAACAGCGAAATCTAAACATGATTCACGTTCTCAAAGACGTAAATCTGATCCGCTATTTCATTGATGAAGCTAATGATGTTGCATATGAGCAAGCGACATTTATAAAACGTTAAGTTTGGAACCAAAAAAACCAGAGTCATGCTCTGGCTTTGCTTTAGTAGAGGTGATTGCTAGCTTTTCGCTTCTTCCAACTTACGTAAGTTAGTCATTTGCTCCATGACTTTGTCGACTGAGAAGCTTGGGATCTCTTGTCGTGGAGGGAACTCTTTAAATGACTTCAACATCTCTGCCACTTTCTGTTGGGCAGGAACCAATAAGAACACATGCTCAAACTGCCATTTCTTATAGCCAAAGCCTTGATCGCCTTTCTCAAGTGGATCGACTTGAAGGTCAAAGATCATTGGTAAACGCAAGTTAGTCAGCTCTTTGGTCCAAACATCCCAGCCTTCGTGTTCTTGGATCTTGAAGTGCATCTTGAATCGTTTATCACGCATAGCAAGCAGCTCACCATCATCAGACCAATAGAAGAACTCATCACGCGCTGATTTGTCTGTTTTACCCGTAATGAAATCAACTTGGTTGTAGCCATCAAGGTGGTTTTTGTAAGTCTGGTCTGCCGAAGAAGACTTATATCCTTTTAGCAAGTCTTGCTTGATGGTGTCATTACCAGCAATGGATAGTAGCGTTGGGAACCAGTCTTCACTCGCGAACATGTCGTTCAGCTTGGTGTTTGGCTGAATATGACCAGGCCAACGAATCATTGCGGGTACTCGGAAGCCCCCTTCCCAACCAGTGTTCTTCTCACCACGGAATGGGCTAAATGCCGCATCTGGCCACGTCGCATTCATTGGGCCATTATCCGTGGTGTAAATCACAATGGTGTTATCCGCTATCTTCAAGTCATCGAGCTTATCGAGCAAATCCCCAACCATGTTGTCGTGCTCAACCATGCCGTCTGCGTATTCGCCAAGCCCTGTTGTACGGTGCTCGGCTTTCACGTGAGTACTGATGTGCATTCGCGTTGCGTTGTACCATAAGAAGAATGGCTTATCGGCTTTGACCTGACGCTCCATGAAGTTCATCGCGGCATCAAGGGTCTCTTCATCGACCGTTTCCATACGTTTTCGCGTCAGCGGCCCTGTATCTTCGATCTTGCCATCCGCATAAGAGTGAATCACACCACGCGGGCCAAAGTTCTTACGAAACTCAGGATCTTTCGGGTAGTCTGGGTTTTCTGGTTCTTCCTCTGCATTTAGGTGGTACAGGTTCCCCATGAACTCATCAAAACCATGATTGGTTGGCAACATGTCGTCTTTGTCGCCCAAGTGGTTTTTACCGAATTGCCCCGTGGCGTAGCCCATGTCTTTTAGCGCTGTTGCCATGGTGATGTCTTGCATTTGCATGCCTTGCGCGGCACCAGGTAGACCAACTTTAGTCAAACCAGTACGAGCTGGCATCTGACCTGTGATAAATGTACTGCGTCCTGCGGTACAAGATTGTTGTGCATAGTAAGTGGTAAATAAAGCGCCCTCTTGAGCAATACGGTCAATGTTTGGCGTCTCGTAACCCAACATACCTTGGTTATATGCAGAAATATTGCCGTAACCGACATCATCCCCAAAAATAACCAGCATGTTTGGTTTAGAGGCCGCATGGGCTGCAACCGATGATGTGGCGGCCACCATCGCAAGCGTTAGTGTAGATTTATTTATCTTCATAATATTATTTCTATAATGGTTCTTGGTTGAGTGAATTAATGAGTATTTTAAAATGAGGAAAAGCAATCCACTCTCACGATTCACGATTCACGATTCACGATTCACGAACAACATTATTTATATTTGGAATTAGACGATGGATATATTCAATACATCCACCGCTTTAAGAATAGATATTTAACGTTTAGCTACGGCCTCGCAACACGATAGGCTGAGATTCATCCACTTGGCTCTTAGTTACTAAGCCACCAGCACGATCTTCATTTCGTCCTTTTAATTTGATACTAGCGTCAACCACTCGTTCATACTTCACTTGATTGCCTTGCGGCATAGTCATATCGATCGTCCCCGTGTATGTGCCTTCTCCAGCAACAGCTGCGTTACCAAAGGAAACTGCGAGACCTAGGATTATCAGCCTTTTCATAACTAACCTCTCTTACTCTATTATTGAAATAGTGTCTTGCTAATAACTTGAGCGACAATGATTACTCAAGCTTCATCGATATAATGATATAGAGAAGTGAATACACACAAGGAAATATCACCTTTCCAAATTGGACAGAAAAATAATAATGTTAAATTTAAAACATCAAGTTATATTAACTATAACTTTTCGTATAGGGCATATAATTAATAAAGAACCAAGATCATATTAGTTATTAATCCAAATTCCAATTTCACCTATTTCAATTAAACACGGAACCAATAATATCCCGAAAACAGATAAGTATTATTCGAGCTACTTAACTAGAATCCTTGTTAACCGGTAGACGGATTTACAAATCATTAGACGTAAAGTTAGCTTTAAAGGTAAATGCATATGGCGTATCGCCGTTTTCACAAAGGTACTGTAGACGGGCTAAAGCCTCCTCTGCTGTTGGAATATGATTATCCTCAATCCACCAAAGCACATAAGTATCTTCTACTAAACGATGGAACCATTCATTCTTACGGCGCATGAAATCACGATGATGGGTCCGGAACATAAAATTCTTCAGCACATCCACGTTATCCCACACCGACATATTAATGATCATATTAGGGTCATCGAATAGCTTAATGCTGGTCGCATCACCGGATTCGTCTTTGAGTCGCCAAACAAAGCCTTCACTCTGCTCCGCTATGCCGTTCACCAAATCGAGATTATCGACGAAATCCTTTATCTCCGGTGCATCCAGCGGATACTTTGACAACGCAATATTCAATTGAGCAAGTTTCATTTCGTCTTCCTTTACCCTTATTACTGAGAATTACGACTCACTCAGTGATTTTAATCCAGCTTTCAAAGGCTCTACCGTTCCTTGGTTCAAATCCAAGATACAAACTGACTCTTTGTCGACCGGCATTGTGTATATACATTGACCAGAATCATCATAAATATGACTCCCTCCCAGCCCTCTCAAATTTGGGTCATTCAAGGCGTGAGGCCAATTGCATTGCACAACGAAAGCACCCGCTTCTTTTGCGATAAAAGATGCTCGCTCGTAGTAGCCCTGAGTTTGCTGATCTTGTGATTGTTGACCGATGTAACTAGGCCAAAGGATCAAACTGGCTTGTTCTTGTACCTCAGATAAAAACCATTCGATGTCATCAACCTCTCGACACATGACACTCGTTATTGATGATTGCGCCAAGTTAAGCAGTTCACGTCTTTCGCCTCTTGCAAAGAACTTGGCCTCACTTTCCGTTAGCCCGACTTTATTCCATTGCGCCACGACGTCACCATTAACATCGATACATAGGTAGCTATTAAATATACGCTCGCCTTCCGTTAACGGCGCACCAATAAAAAGCGTGGTCTTGTAATCGAAAGCAAGCTCGCATAACGTCTGAATAGCGTGATGAATAGTTTGAGGCTCCGATTCCTGTTTGATGTTGCGATGGAAACCGCTAAGGCTGAGTTCAGGGAAAACCAGAGCATCTAACGCCCTCATATTCTCAACATGAGAAATGATTGTTTTTAGATTTTCTCGGACCGTCCAACCCATCCTCATCTGAACTACACCAATCTTCACTCCTAGCCACCTCCCTGACCTTTCAAATTTATAGGATTGTGCGGTTACTCGTCTCACTTCGACGTGCCAACCCTTTCAATTCAAATAACTTTTCAATACCTTTTAACACATTCAAATAAGCAATAAGTTTATGAACAAACGGATTCATTCAAAAGCGTGACATTCAACGGAGATAGAAGCTCTTTAAAAAGAATTCATCACCGAGAACGCTGCTAGTTAGGCTCAAGCAATCATGGACTCGTCATTGCTAAGAAAACAATATAAACAACTTAGAAAGATTCAAAACGTATGGCACGAGAGATGTCGTATTTTGATTTGTCGTCAAAGAGAGCTGGGAGTACTAGGCTCAATTCTCTTTAGAAAATAAAAAGGAAAAACAAAATGCAATGCCCAAAATGCAATTCTGACTTTGAACAACTTCAAACTCCGCTAGGCGATGTTGAACGCTGCACTGAGTGTAAAGGCTTATGGATTGACGCCTACGAAGTGGAAGCGATGAAGCCGTTAGCTGATGTGATTGATTCAGGTGACGAAGAAATCGGAAAAGCCTTCAATGCGATTGATCGTATCGATTGCCCTGTATGCCCAAACAATCAACTGCTTCGATTGGTCGATCCAAAACAGCCACATATCTGGTTTGAAAGCTGTCCTACGTGTAAAGGTCGCTTCTATGACGCCGGTGAATTTAAAGATCTAGCGACACTCGACCTATCTGATTTTTTCAAGAAATTTGGCTTGGTTGAGCGCGTGTAGCTTATTTCTTCTTTCCATAAAAAAGGCGCTGTATTCCCAGCGCCTTGATGATTGATAGCAAACCTATACCGTAGGGATAGAGGCACGCCATGCTTGGTTTTGACTATCAGCGATAGAGCGGAAAAGCTCACGCAGCTCTTTTAGCAAACCTTCTTGGAAGCCAATGTTTTCATCGGCTCTCTGTTTGTCTGCTTGAGCACGAGTTGCTAATACCTCATCCTCTTTGCTTCGAGCTTGAGCTTTCGTCTGCTCTACATTTGCAGCTGAATTCGCCATTTGGCCAAGTCCCTGCAATACCGCGTTCTTCGATTGGTTTGCGCCCATCATCTTGTCGAACTTGCGGCCACCACTAGACAAAGTATTTGTCGTATCAGTAATGCTATCTTTTGCGAACGCATGAGCACGTCTCACTTGATCTTGTTGAGTTTTCGACAAGTTAGTATTGCCCATTAACTCTTCAACCTGATCAAAGCCTGCTTTCTGCGTCTTCAATACATTGTTGCCCGCGACTTCTGCCTTGATTTCTTTGCCCGCTTTGAAAGAACCCACGGCACCGATAATAGCAGTCACACCAGCCAATACGCCTGATACTACCGCCATCGCGATCATCGCTTTAGCAGAGTTGTTTAACTCTTCCGCTTGGCTCTTGATGCTTGCAACGTTTGCTTCAACGGCAATTTCACGTTGCAGAACCTGTTGCTCACGGCTTAGCTTAGACACTTGGTAAAGCAGAGTAATCAGAGACAGTGATTGCGAAATGGCATCCGATGGTGACTTAACCACTTGCTCACCATTCAGTGCTTTTTCGGTGGTTTGCATTAATAGATTTACGGTTGGAGCCAACGCGCTCATCAGCTTTTCTACCACACGAGCTTGATCGCCAATCGCAGGGGCTTTTGGCCCATTCAATTGGTAGTTCTTCGCACCCGTTACTGCACGATCATTGTTACCACGGACAGCAGCAGCTTCGGCTTTCGTCTCAGACATTTTCTCGGCCTGAGTTGTTTTGCCTAGTTCACCCAAACCGTAAAGGTCAGCGCGTCCAGTATTACTAATTTTATCTAACATGGTTGCTCCTTAAACCGTCGCTGGACGACTCATTACCGCTTGCATCGTTTCGCCTTTCGCCTGAATCATCTGCATGATGACACTCATTAGCTCTTGGAAATCTTCCATTAGCTTGGCGATTTCTTCTTTAAGTTTGTCGATCACCGCTTGGCTAAGCGTCATCTTCGCCCTTAAATCTGTAATGTCAGCTTGGATTTCAGTTACATGCGCATTGTTTGCAGCATGAACGCTGTCCGTGGTCCCCTTGCCTACGTTAACAGTAAGGTCGACGGTCTCAGCACCGTAACGGATTGCCTTCGCGGTGGTTGTCGCCGCTTTAGAACCCATATCGGCAATTTTCGCCATGTTTGTCGCCGCTTTGGTTGCGATATCAGTGACTTTTTGCGCAATTGAACTTGCACTTTTCGCCGCTAACTTCGCAATACCACTCGCAGCTGCACCACCAAATGTAACTACAGCGCCAATGACGGCAGTCGCAATCTCTAACGCCATGACGACTTTATTAAGTATATCGACGTTAATTCCGGCCTCTTTCATCGCCTCTTGAACAGCAGGCTCTTGCAGAGTCATGTTGATTGCGCCCATCACGCCGCCTGCGATCATTAATGCGCCAGCTGCCGCACCAACACCCGTCGCCACCATGATTGCACCAACGACAATAGAAACCACAGCGCTAACCCAACCGAAGATCTTGGAAGCTAAGCCCGATTTTTGTGCTTCTTTCGCTGCCGCTTCAGACTCTTTGATCTTCTCTAGGTTTTCTGCCATCTCTTGTTCGTGCTTCGCTTTCGCTACCTTCACTTCCTGAATTTTGAGCTCGTTTTGAGCGCTTTTCAGTTTGTCTGTGATAGCAGCCAGTTCAACTTCAAAATCATCTGCATAACCTGAGATGATTTTCACTGCTAGCGAGCCCGTACTGTCGGCAACCGCGTGTAAAACCTTGGCAATTGAGTCTACAATTTTTTGTAGCTGCTCCATGGCTTTAAGCGTAAGGTCATTCACCTTATCGCTGACTGCGGCATTTGGTGCATCAAGCTGAACTTTTACCTTACCGGTGTTCAATGCTTCAGCATCTTTACCTTTTACGTTTTCAACGGTTACTGACGGCGATGCATGAGCAGCGGTCTTGTTAACCTTGTTTAACGTAGTTTGGTCAGAATCAGGCGTGTATACCTGACTCTGAATGCGGTCAAGTGCAATAGAATTCATATTCTAGTTACTCCTTTTGTTTCTCACCGCTTCTAACATGATGCCTGCTCGTTGATGCAAGTCTGCATACTCTGATTTCCCGGCAGACATCTCCTTCGCGCTGTAAAACCCACTCTCTGCTTCCGTCAGTTGCTCAAGCTTGAGGTGACATTCTGCAGAGTGGAAAGGTGGGCGTGGATCATTTACGTCCACAAGCGCAGCGTAGCTGTAGGCGTCAAGCGCCTGCAGGTACTCACCCAGTTCCTGACGAGCCGCACCCAAACCAATGAAAAATCGCGCTTGATAGTGATCAAGCATGCTAAGCAGCTGAAATACCTTAGCGGCCTGCTCTATTTTGCCTGACTGGAAAAAGTTGTATCCAACCGCATAAATGTGCTCGATGGTGTCTGCTGATACATCGTGCAGCATTTTTAGCGTGCCCCCCTCTTCCAAAAATGAAAGGAGTTCCTCTGCTTGCATTTGAGATGGGTCAGTTGGCGCGTTTTGTGTAGTCATGGTTATTTATCCTTAAAGGGCTCGTAGGATTTCTTGTAAAATACTGTGGTACTTCTGAACAAATTTGTTCATCGCTTCAACGGTTGCGTTGTACTGAGAACTGGTGTCGTTTAACTCGGTCGTTTTAATCTGCACTTCATCGTTGAGCACTTTAGATTCTGCGGTGACAGAACTGGAGAAATTAGACAGCTTGTCCCCTTTGAAAGAGTCGCTTCCAACTTCCATTCCCTGTTTTACTAAAAAGTCTTTATGGTTGGTGATGTTGTTGTCTTTTAAGTATTTGTATTCAGGAGAAGCCTTAAACGCCGCATCATTGTCGTAGCCAAAATCGCTGGCTTTAAAGTTATTCGCTGCGTCACCCGGCTTGTAAGTGCCATCAACACTTTGGGTCGAGTGTATTTTTGACTGAACGACACTAAACACTTTCAATTGGATCGTTAGATCTTCGAGTTGTTCTTTTTGCTCGTTACGCTTTTCAAGGCGGTCGACTCGGCGCTCGTTTAGAGCAAACAAGACGCGTTCATCAAAGCGGTCACCGATACTAGATTCAATCACCGATAGTAGGTCACGAGCGGTCAATGCGTGCTCGGCATTCACTTCTTTACTGCTCACTTCCTCTGGTGTGATTTTGCCCAAACGATCATTGAGCTTTTCTAGGTTCTCTATCATTTTTTGATGACGTGCAATGAAATCCGTCCCGATGTCTTGGCCTGCGACTATTTTGTCGAAAAGGAGTCGGATATCTTGTGCGGTGTTTTGTTTAATCCGCTCAAGTTGCTCCGGTGTTGTTTGAGTGACCTGAACATCGAGCAAGCCGTTATAGAACGCATCGATCTGAGTGTTGATAAGCGCAATGGCTATATTGGAGAACAAGCTCGATAAGGTGATCGCACTAGGATCCGATTTTATTCTCGCGATCTCGGCATCAAGGATGGTTTGCAGTTGAGTAACACCACCTGCGCCGTAAGCATTTTCAAACTGTCCTTTTACTTGTGTCGCTAAGCTATTTAGCGCATCAGTAAGTTCCTGCTTAGACATGCCTGGAATCCAAGCAATCTTGTTCGCCAAGGCCTGTGCATCAGCGGTGCTGATAGTGATCCCAATGCTATTGAAAGAGGCAACAAGTTGAGCGGTAACAGCAGCTCTAAAGCTTTCTTCTGTTAAGAAGTAGTCTGAATTCTTAATCTCATTAAGGTTGACCGAGCCAAGATTACCAAAGGCATTTCGCAAGAACGGAATAGCACTCTCACGAACCTCACTCGTACTCATCTGCACTGCCAGTGCATTTACAAACGAGCTAATCTGCGCCGTTGCTGCTTTAAGAGAGCTCGTATCTAAAGCCTCAATTTGCAGTGCTTGGTTACTCTGGCTTCCCAAACGGAAATTAGCGACAAAATCGGTCGGAAGCGAGCTGTCGACCTTGTCTTTTAGCTGTGTGCTAAACCAAGATTGGAATTGATGTGCGAGCGTAGTATTAACGCCCATCTCCACTTCTTTAGGTGCGATCTGACCATTCAACGCTTGGTGTTGCAGTGACTGCATCCAATGCGCAGCGGTCTCAGCGGCAGCAGTCCCAGTAAAGGCATCTTGCTTCTTTAACAAAGTACCCAATGAATCTGCATAAAGATCCAAGCTTTCTTGTTCCGTACGCCCAACGACCATGGGTAATTGGCGAATCAATGACTCTAATTGATTCGGGTCGATATGGGCATCGCTTAGAATGGGAGAAAGGGTCTTAACCAAACTCTGCTGGAATGCGATCTGAGAATCACGATTGGCTGTTGTATTGAGAACTCCGGTGATGGAGTTCATGGTTGTCATATCCGTCATGTAAAAACCTCTAGATCACCATGCCACGCATCATGGTCGGTCGCTTGCGCCTAGTGCCTTTGGTGCTCGCGGCTTGTGGCTGATGCTGTTGTTGTCTGCGGCGTTGTACTTCTTCAAGCAGCTCATGCTCTGCTTGTTTCATCAATTGAGGCGAAGCATTTAACCCATCGAGCAGAATGTTGCCTGCTACCGGACCAACGCCTAATCCTTCGAGTAGTTCATTGAATACGTCAGTCCTGTCTTCTGCATTGCGAATAGCAAGCTCTGAGTTTTCAATGGTTTCAGTAAAGGGTTGCTTCATCTTGGGTCCTATCTTAAAGCGAAGCATCTCTGGGATGCTGTCAGTAACAGTCGAGAGTTTTTACTTTTTTCTCTTTTTAAGTGGGCGGTAATCACTGAGGCGCAAGAAGTACCAATCTTCTTGTTCATCGTGGCTCGCACCGCAGGCTCGTAAGTAGAATTGTGCTAACCGCTGGCTGCTCATGTTGCTACCTCGCAATACATCAACGTTGCCACGAATAGCCCAGTCGAGCGGGTACAAACGGATGGCATGTTCTGCGAGCATAAATAGCGCGGAGAAAGGGTTGCTTAGACCTTGGTTTGGGCTGATTCTTCGCAGTAATACGATGATGATTTCGCCCTCTTCGACACGGAAGACCAGCTCCATCCCATCACATTCATAACGATGACCAAGTAAGATGGTACTTTTCTGCCAAAAGTAGGGCGTCACTTCGATGCCTGACGCCACTAGAGACTGAGTGAGAGGGCATTCCATCACATACCTACCCTGCCAAGCGGTTGAATATTGATTTGTTGCGTGAGCTCTTGGAACGACAACACAGGCAACTCGTAGTATTCAGATTCAATCAGTTTGCGTACGTAACGGCGCACGTCCATCGACACCACCAGCACAGGTTTATTTGGCATGCGGCTTAAATCACCAATGGTTTGCTTAACGTCGCTGACAAATTGCTGTGTCACAGAAGGGTCCAGCGCCAAGTAACTGCCCGCAGAAGTCTGACGAATGCCGTTACGGATCGTATCCTCCAAACTCTGATCCAACAGATAGGCTGGCAGCATGTTTTGACCGCTGGCGTACTTGTAACAGATATAGCGTTTCAAGCTTGAACGGATATATTCCGTCAGCTGTACCACGTCTTTCTCCTTCTGGCCCCACTCCACCATGGCTTCTAAAATCACTCGTAAATTACGAATAGAAATGTCTTCAGAAACCAAACGCTGCAGGATTTCCGTCATCTTTTGCAGAGGCACAATACGTTGCGCTTCTTTCACCAGTTCGGAATAGCTGCCTTCCATTTGCTCAAGCAGATAGCGGGTCTCTTGAATACCGATGAAGTCTTGCGCGTACTCTTTCAAAACGTGAGACAAGTGATAAGTCAGAATGCGATCGGGGGTCAGAAAGCCCACATGACTGTTTTGCAGTTTTTCGTGATGACTTTGATCGACCCAAATGCTCGTAATGCCCGGCAGAAAGTCGTCGTCTTTTTCGTAAGGTACGCCCAGCAAATCAATCTGTTCATTACCTTCGGTCACCAGCAGTTTTTCGCTTTCAATTCGCCCGCGAGCTACTGGTACTTCTTGCAATTGAATCAAGTACTCGCCGTTACTCATTCCTTCGTTGAAGCGTAAGTGAATACCGGGGAACGGCACACCGAGATCGAGGTAAAGCGCGCGCCTGACTCGTGCAAGCTCATCGTTCAGAGCCACGGCTTCTAAACTCTCTTGTAAACGAGAATCCAAGTCGATGAGCAGCGGTACTGTCATCGCAAACTCTTCTTGCTCACCCAGCTTGCCTTTGCTATTACGAGATGGCGTCGGTTTATTAGGCTTAGCCGCTGGCGAACCAGCACCTTGGGCGACGAAGCTAGGTAAATCAGAACTGTCGGATTCGCGTTGTTTTTTCTGTTGGTAGAACAAGAAGAAGCCACCACCGCCAACAATCGCGGCAAGAATCAGGAAGGTAACCTTCGGAAAGCCCGGAATAAGAGCAAACAAGATAAGCAGAACGCCACCAACTAACAAAGCTCTTGGCTGAGCAGTCACTTGACCACCAATATCTGAGCCTAAGTCAGAAGAGTCCTCGTTTGAAACACGAGTAACGATGATGCCGGCCGTGATAGCGATAAACAGTGCTGGGATCTGCGAAACCAGACCATCACCGACGGTCAGGATTGCGAACAGCTCAAGTGCCTCAGAGGCAGACATGCCCTTTTGAGTAACACCGATGGTGACACCACCGAGAATGTTTACCACGATGATAATCAGGCCCGCGATTGAGTCGCCTTTCACGAACTTCATCGCACCATCCATCGAGCCATACATTTGGCTTTCTTTTTCGATCAATGAACGGCGGTGACGCGCCTCATGAACATCAATAACCCCAGCACGCATATCGCCGTCGATACTCATCTGCTTACCCGGCATCGCATCAAGGGAGAATCGAGCGCTGACTTCCGCAACCCTTTCAGAACCTTTGGTGATCACCATAAATTGAACAATGGTGATGATCAGGAAAACAACAATACCCACCACCAAGTTACCGCCGACCACGAAGTTACCAAAGGTATATACGATCTGGCCTGCATCGCCTTGCAGCAAGATAAGTCGCGTTGTCGTAATAGAAAGCGACAAGCGAAACAAGGTGGTGATCAAAAGCACGGCTGGGAATGCAGAGAATTCCAGCGGTGTCGTGATGTAGATAGCCAACATCAATAAGACGACCGCAATACTCATGTTGGTACCGATCAAAACGTCCACGAGTGCCGTAGGTAAAGGCAAGATCATCATAAAGACGATCGCAAGTAACATCACGGCAAGCATGATGTCTTTACGCTGTCCGACTTTGTTTAGAATATCGATCAACTTATTCATTTGATTCACTATTTAGAGATTGTAGATAACGTCGATGCGCGCGGCGGGCACCGTCAACATCCTGTTGTTTCCAGCGAGCTTGGCTTAGGCAAAACCACAAGCCCGCTTTATTTGAATGTTCGGTTTTCAATAAGCTTTCGCACAACTCGATTGAACGTGTGTATCGACCCGAATTCAGGCATGCCACTGCTAATGTTTGGCGAGCTTCTTGATGCTGAGGTTCGATTTCCAGCAGTGCATCAAGCAAGGTAATCGCTTGTTCCGGCTTTTGATATTGAACTTGGAGTGCAGCGTGGATAAGCAACAGCTCCACGTCTTTCGTTTGCAACATGGGGCTTAAACCTGAATCAGTAGATTCAACGCCATGGTGAGATAACGTTGGTCTAATTGGGTACTTTGCAGTGTTTCCAGTGCCTGATTGAGCGCGTGCGATCCATTTTTCTGCGCCAGTTCCTGAAGCCGCTGCTGAGTGGTATCAAACTGTTGACGGTATTTGTCTGGGCGAAGTAGCTCCGAATGCGTCAACTTTGGCTTCGCAAGTGACATCAAGTACTGCTCAGAGGGGCGAAGCTCGTACAGTTTCTCTAGGTGAGTCGCGATGGCTTGACCATCAGGCAACAGTTGAAAGCGCTGTGGGAAGTCGTTTTCAACTTGTTCAAGTGAAACGTGAGTAAAGCCTTCAATACCAACGTTTAATGTACTAATGCGACTCATGAATCCGCCACATCTTTATGTAAACGAGCCAGTAGAGCGAACGCTTGTTCGATGGTTGGCAAGGTCACTTCATCCCCTTCAATTTGTGCAGAGAAGACCAGTGTCTGTTCATCCAGCAACCCAGTCTTAATGAGGAATGGCCAACCTTGACCTGCATGGCAAAAACTCAACGCCTTTTTAATCGGCTCATTCGACTGGTGCCAAGGCAACGGTTTCGCCAGCATAAGAAACAGGCAGTCCTGATGCTTCTCGATATGCAGAGTGCCGCTTTGCTCGAAGCTCAGTTGAACACGTCCTGCTGACGAGAAGTCCACCGCTTCAAGTCCCATTCCTCGGCAAAAATCATCCACTGACGCATCAATCCAATTCATCGTCCCACATTTCCTCTTCTTCTAAATCAATCGCTTCATCAAGCGCCTTTTGCACAGCTTGTATTAGGTTTTGTCGCTGTTCTTCGTCGTTAAATACATCAATTGGAATATGGCGAATCAGTTTGTGCAGTTCCCTAAAAAAGCTAATTTTTCGCTCCGTGGATGCCAACTCCATGGCGTTCACTAGGTTCCATATCTCGGCACTTCCAACCCAACGCTGTTCAACCAAAGCGATGACATCTGACATCAAATCAGTAACTTGATAAGCCATAGTTTGCCTGCTGAGGTGTGAACATCTGGTAGAGGTTACTGACTTGGTCTTGAAGCGTATTCAACGTCTTAAGTTTTTGCATATCGGACATCAAAAGCTGAAGCTTAACGGAGTCAATATTGCTACCTTGCACGCTCAAGTCTGCGCTCATGCCCTGCAACATAAAATCGACCGCCGTGGAGACCTCTTTTGCACCAAAACGCTCAACCACATCCTTGTATGCTGAGCCTAAACCTTGGTAGCTATGTACCGTGTCGCGATAGAAACCACGCAATTGGTGCAAACTGCTAAAGCCTTGCTCTTGGCTGTATTCATCCGCAAAGCTTGAAACACGAATTTCAGTATCAATCTGAGCCCAAGAGTCCGGGTTCTGCTCAAAGGTCAGAATGGCTTGGTCTATCAGCGCTAATAGGTTCTTACTTTCCGGATTGGCTCCGAGGAACTTTTTCACTGCTTGCAGCGCGAGGTACTGATGGCTCTTCTCTTCAGAGAATCCGTTGAGGTACGCCTGTAACTGAGCAATCGTTGATAAGTTGCCGCTTGCCATTTTGGTAGCAAGGTCTTTGATCTTTTGGTTCTTCTCAAGATCAGGCACTTTTCTTAGGTAATCAGAGACCAGCTCATGCGCTTCATTCACGCGAATGCTGCCGTCTTTCACTTTGCGTTTCGTGAGATCTTTTTCTGCTTTTTCTGAACCTAACGCCGTCAGCTCTTCCATCGCATCAAACAACGACTGAGTTGCATTGTGTACGCGGACAGTTTCACCTCGATAATTACCATTGACTGAGGCTCCCGTGCGGGAAGACTCAAGGTTACTTCGGATTGACGCGTCAAATTTGTTGCTCGTTAAAATTTGGCTATTGATAGTGCTCATTGATTTGCACTCCTTCCTACAATATGGACGAATTATAGGAATTGCATTTTTAATCGGCTGTCAAAATCAGACGTGTTTTTTTAGGGCGTTTTAAGTTTTCTAAAAACTCCCGACCAATAGTCACTATAAATACGGCGCCATCCTTTCTATTCTCCCAGCATCAGTTATTGCGCATGTTTTCTTAAATTGAACGACTTCTCATACATAACCGAAACTCAACAATCGGCCATCAAGCAAACGCGTTTGATCCAAATCCGTGGTCGCGTGACTCAGGTTACTGGCACCATTATCAAAGCCGTTGTGCCTGGTGTTCGTGTCGGCGAGCTTTGTGAGCTACGTAACCCCGATCAAACCTTGTCGCTGCTTGCGGAAGTGGTGGGTTTTCAGCAACACCATGCGTTGCTTACCCCACTTGGCAACATGTTTGGTATTTCCTCCAATACCGAAGTGAGCCCGCTTGGAAAAATGCACGAAGTCGGCGTTGGCGATCATCTGTTAGGGAAAATACTCGATGGCCTGGGCCGGCCATTCGATGGTTCTCAAAGCACTGAACCGAGCGCTTGGTATCCGGTTTATCGTGATGCGCCGCCACCAATGCAGAGAAAGCTGATTGAAAAGCCGATTTCTATGGGCGTGCGTTCCATCGACGGATTGCTCACCTGTGGTGAAGGACAAAGGATGGGCATTTTTGCTGCGGCTGGCGGAGGTAAAAGTACCCTACTCGCCAAGCTCATTCGCTCTGCCGATGTCGATGTAACCGTGCTTGCCCTCATCGGTGAAAGGGGCCGTGAAGTAAGAGAATTTATAGAGCACGACCTTGGTGAAGAAGGCATGGCAAGGTCTGTATTGGTTGTCGCAACCTCAGACCGACCAGCAATGGAACGAGCCAAAGCGGCGTTCGTTGCAACCTCTATCGCGGAGTACTTCCGCGACCAAGGTAAGCGTGTCCTACTGCTGATGGATTCGGTGACGCGTTTTGCCCGAGCTCAGCGTGAAATAGGCTTGGCAGCTGGCGAGCCACCAACACGACGAGGCTATCCGCCTTCTGTTTTTGCTGCACTACCAAAACTGATGGAACGTGCAGGTCAATCAGACAAAGGCTCCATCACCGCGCTGTATACCGTGCTTGTGGAAGGTGACGATATGACAGAACCGGTTGCCGATGAGACGCGTTCGATACTCGATGGTCACATCATTCTCTCTCGCAAACTGGCGGCGATGAACCACTATCCAGCCATTGATGTGCTTCGTTCAGCCAGCCGTGTGATGAACCAAATCGTCGATAAAACTCATCAAGCGTCCGCGGCTCACATGCGTGAAATGCTGGCCAAATATGAAGAAGTCGAACTGCTGATAAAAATTGGTGAGTACCAACACGGCGCCGACAGTCGCGCGGATATGGCCATCGCACAGGGAGATGATATCCGAGCGTTCTTACGCCAAGGCACGTACGAGCCAAGTGAACTCGAAGAGACCGTCACACAGCTGCGTGGGCTTGCAGGCTTATGATCAAGCAATTGCTAGAGATAAAAAAAATTCGTGCCGACCGTGCCGATCGCGCGGTTCAGCAACAAGAGTATCGAGTCAATAACGCACGAGCCTCACTCCGAAAGGCGGAACAATCTGTCGTTGATTATCGTCAATGGCGCGAAGAGGAAGAAGAACGGCGCTTTGCAAAAGCCAAACAGAAAACCGTCGTTCTAAAAGAACTTGAAATATTGCGGCAAGAAATCGCGCTGTTAAGGGAAAGAGAAGCCGATTTAAAACAACGAGCTGCAGAAGAAAAAAAGGCATTGGAACAAGAGAACCAGCGACTCAAGGAAAGAAAGCAAGAAGCTCTGGCCGCCCATAAAACCAAAGAAAAATTCATTCAATTAAACGAACAAGAAATCGCTGAGCAAGCACGCCAAGTGCAGTATCAAGAAGAGCTCGAACAAGAAGAGTTCCGCAGCGTAGTTGTTTCATAGAAGGTAAAGATGCGAGTCAAAAACGATCATCCAAACACAACTGAACGTCCGCAACAGGTTCAACAGAGGCCAGTCAACCAAATCTCAGAAGAGCTCGAATCTCGCTTTAATAATGCACTTAAGCCAACGCAAGCAGAGAGCGAACATGAGTCAGAGACCTCTCGCTTATTCGATGCTGTATTGAACGCAGATAAACTCGATAGCATGAAGCAAAAAGGCAAGGTCAGCAGTGCTATTCCTGAGGCGGGGAAAGAGCAGATCGAGGGTGGCCAAGAGTCCCCTGAAAACTTGAAAGATCAACCTACTAATGAGAAGTCAGACGCTGGTTTGCACCCAGAAAAGCCAAGTCACGATCTCTCAGAAAGAGAAACCGTGCAGGTAATGGACAACAAAGATAAAAACGAAGAGAGCCATAGCGAGGCTTCAGAGCGCCCTGCGAAAGAGCCACATTCAGATACTGGCAAACCCGTAAAACCACACTCTCTAATCGAGCAGTCGGTAGGAAGTAAGGAAGCGGATAAATCACAGCTGTTGACTTCTAACTCTGCGGCAGAAAAAGACTCGAACAATAAGCAAGTCAGCTCGGTAAGTACGGCACCATTAGATAATGGTTCGTCTCGTGATCCTAAAATACCGATGACCAGCTTGCCTAACGCTCTAAAGGATCAGGTATTACCGATTCAGACTGACCAAGCTAATCTGCGTAACAAAACCAATCTACGGAACAAAACTGAGCCATCAACCGTGCAGAGTGTGCTGCAAGGTCAACTACATAAATTGGATGCAGCGGCTCACAAACTCGACCCAACCACAAAAGACGCTGCTGCTATTGTGGACTCGAAAATTGTCGACTCGAAAGCCGCATTGTCCGCACTTGAAGAGAAGGTTAAAGCAGTGAAGCACATCGAACAGCGTCATCTAAGTTCAGAGTCGGACGCTAAGCTTCACCCGACGGGCAACCTAAGCCAATCGACAGCGCAAGGCGACATCATCCTTAAAAACGTAGAGACACACGCCCCTCAGAGCAGAACTCAAGACGTAAATGAATTGATTAATAAGTTAGTCGACAAGATCTACGTGTCTCTTCCTTCAGCAAACGAAAAAGAAGTTCGTCTGCTTCTTAATGAAGGTCAATTAAAAGGCGGCGAGATCTCCATCAAGCAGGACAGTTCTGGCTACAGCGTGCTGATTAAGCAAGAGCACGCTCTTTCGCTGATCAACCAAACGGCTAAACAAGAGTTGACCGAGCGTCTGCAACGTTTAGGCATCGACCAACCGATTCGAATTGCAGTCAGCGAACAGATGAACCAACAACAAGACCAACAACGCTCACGACAACAACGCAGCATTTACGATGAATGGAAGCCTGAGGACGAATGATGATATTAGATTTCCCAAAGGTCGAACCTTCAAGCATCGCGCTGAGCAATCAACTGTGCGCAAAACAGTGCCACTTTCAAGATAGTCAGAGCAATAGCTTATCGGTCACGCTTGGCCAAAAACCGGAGTTTTCTGGCTATCGTTTAACGCTACTCATTGGTGGGCAAACCATTCAAATCGATTTCAGCGGTGCGCAACTACAGCAATGGTTACATAGCATTCTTGACTCGACGGCATTTGAATCACTGCCAAACTCATTGCAATTGGCGCTGCTCAGTAGCCAAATTGAGCCCTACACCGACGTGATTAAGCGCTTATTTGGACAACTTCCGGTATTGAGCAAGTTGCAAGTTCATGAGCAGCCTACACCAGAAGAAAACGTGTTGATGCTCACCATCAATCGCGATGATGTCTCTCTTAGCCTGTGGGTCAATGAGGGTCGAGATGTGTTGATTGACACTCTGCCACAAGCGCCCTCTTACCTGAGCCAAAACATCGCACTGCCCTTCTGGTTGAGCTTTGGCAAAACGCGTTTGGCGCTCAGTCAATTTGAGCAACTGGCACTGGGCGATGTGGTGTTTTTCGATGATTGCTACATCTCGCAACACCAAGTGCTGCTTCAGGTCTCCAATCAGAACCTTTGGCGATGCCAACTCGACAATACGACACTCCATATCCAAAAAAAAGAAACCAATATGAACGATATCAACAGCTCTGAAGCACTTACCGACCACCAGCAATTGCCAATTGAACTGACTTTCGATGTTGGTCAGCAAACCATTACTTTAGAACAACTTAACGCACTGCAACCAGGGTTTACCTTTGAGCTTAACCAACCAATTTCTAACCCAGTCACCATGCGAGCAAACGGAAAAATCATTGGGGAATGCGAGCTTGTGAACATCAATGAACGCTTGGGTGTGCGCGTGCTCGAACTGTTTGGCGGCAGTCAGGAGCCAGCATGATCCAGTTACCTGATGAACTGAACCTCATCGTCACACTTGCCCTTCTTGCTTTGGTGCCTTTCATTGCAATGATGGCGACCTCCTTCGTTAAACTGGCCGTGGTTTTCTCTCTGCTAAGAAATGCACTAGGTGTACAACAGATTCCACCCAATATGGCCTTGTACGGATTGGCGATCATTCTGTCGATCTTCATCATGGCGCCAGTAGGGTTTGAAACCTATGACTACGTGACCCAGCACGAAATCTCACTTGAAGATTCAGAGAGCATCGAAGGTTTAATCGAAAGTGGATTGCAGCCGTATCGTGAGTTTTTAAAAAAGCACATCCGTGAAACTGAATCGGTCTTTTTTGCCGATGCAGCAAGAACCTTGTGGCCACAAAAGTACGTCGACCGTTTAGAGTCAGACAGCTTATTGTTGTTGCTCCCCGCTTTTACCGTGAGTGAGCTCACTAGAGCGTTTGAGGTTGGCTTCTTGTTGTACCTGCCATTCATCGCTATCGATCTGATCGTATCCAACATCTTGCTGGCAATGGGCATGATGATGGTCTCGCCAATGACCATCTCACTGCCATTCAAGTTGTTGCTCTTTGTGTTGCTAGACGGTTGGACCAAGTTGACCCATGGCCTAGTGCTCAGTTACGGATAATGAGGAGAGAAGCATGAATCCGGCTGAAATCATCCACTTCACCACTCAGGCTCTAACGCTTGTTCTGTTCTTGTCGCTGCCACCGATTTTGGTTGCGGCACTTGTCGGTACCTTGGTCTCTCTCGTCCAAGCTCTAACACAAGTACAAGAACAGACGTTAAGCTTTGTCGTCAAACTGATCGCCGTCATCATTACCCTATTTGTTACCACACAATGGCTGGGCGCCGAGCTGCATTCATTTGCCACGTTGACCTTGGATAAAATTCCGCAAATACGATGAGTTACGATGATTTGCACCAAGCCCTGTTCCTATACAGCTTGACGCTCCCTAGGTTAATGGCTTGCTTTATATTTTTGCCGATCTTAAACAAGCAAATGCTGGGTGGCACCTTGGTAAGAAATGGTGTTTTGTGCTCGCTTGCACTGTTTATCTTCCCAATGATCAACCAACAAGACCTGCCCGCAGAAACGGATGGGATTTGGTTGATGGTCATCTTAGGCAAAGAGGTGTTATTGGGTATGCTGATTGGCTTTGTTGCAGCAATCCCTTTTTGGGCTATTGAGGCCGCAGGCTTTTTGGTGGATAACCAACGTGGTGCTGCGATGGCAAGTATGTTTAACCCTACTCTCGGCTCTCAGTCAACGCCAACGGCCGTGCTATTGACTCAAACTCTGATCACCTTGTTCTTCTCCGGTGGTGGCTTTGTCGCTTTTATTTATGCGCTGTTTAACAGCTATGCGTCGTGGCCTGTGATTAGCTTTTTCCCAACCGTCACTGAGGAATGGGTGCACTTTTTCTACGCTCAGTTCGAGCAACTTATGTGGCTTGGCGTTTTGATGTCTGCGCCTTTGGTTTTAGCCATGTTCCTTGCCGAGTTTGGACTCGCGCTGATTAGCCGATTCGCCCCACAGCTGAACGTTTTCTCTTTAGCCATGCCGATCAAAAGTGCCATTGCCAGCGTGCTATTGATTGTTTATTTGGCATTGATGATGGACCACTTTCAAGCCCTTTTCTCTGAAATCGTACTTTTCAGAGAACAGCTCAATACCATTTGGTAATAACAGACAGGAAGAGCAATGAGCGGAGAAAAAACAGAACTCCCCACCCCGAAAAAACTTCGGGATGCCCGGCAAAAAGGGCAAGTCGCCAAAAGTCAGGAAGTCGTCTCATCGGCGTTAATCCTAGCCCTAATTGCCGTCTTATTTGCCTTTGCTGACTACTATATGTCGCACATCTCTGCCCTACTTTTGTTACCGAGTGAGTTGGCTTATCAAGGGTTTCAGGATGCGTTGCTTGACGTAGCCATCGCTATTGCCAAAGAAATGGTCTACCTACTGGCACCGATCCTGATCGTGGCGGCATTGATTGCCATCATGTCGAACATGGGGCAATTCGGCTTGCTATTTAGTGGTGAATCCGTCAAACCAGATATCAAAAAAATCAACCCCGTCGAAGGGGCGAAACGAATTTTCTCGCTAAAGAGCATCATTGAGTTTATTAAGTCAATTCTTAAAGTCTCGCTCCTTTCCTGCATCATTTGGGTAACACTGAAAGGTAACTTAAACACGCTACTGCAAATCCCGACATGCGGATTAGAGTGTGTACCGACCATCACCGGCGTATTGGTGAAACAACTCATGATCATCTCTTCCGTCGGCTTTATTGTGATTGCAGCTGCCGATTACGCTTACCAAAAGTTCGACCACACCAAGCAACTAAAGATGACTAAAGACGAAGTTAAACGCGAATATAAAGAGATGGAGGGCAGCCCGGAAATCAAGAGTAAGCGTCGTCAGTTACACCAAGAGCTGCAAGCTTCGAACCAAAGAGATAACGTTAAACGTTCGAATGTGTTGGTCACGAACCCAACCCACATCGCTATTGGTTTGTACTACAAAAAGGGCGAAACACCGCTGCCTGTGATAACCCTTAAAGAAACCGATGCGATGGCGAAACGTATGATCGCGATAGCCCACGAAGAAGGCATCCCTGTGATGCAAAAAGTGCCGCTCGCACGTGCCCTTTATGCCGATGGTCAGTTAAACCAATACATTCCTGGCGATCTTATTGAAGCCACCGCCGAGATCCTGCGTTGGGTTGCGTCTCTTGAGCAGTCAGAGGAATAACGGGAAACGGATTTATTTTGTCTTTATAGGAACAGACATTGGCACTGTTTTTTAAGGAATTTAACTGAACACAAAGGGAGCTTACGCTCCCTTTTGCTTTCCTTCTTAACTATGATTTAGCCGCGAGCTTTCTTTTAAACTCAACGGATTAAACCCAGCCTTCTGCTAAGTACATCAATCTTAACTGGCTTGGTGAGCCTAGCTTCTCTAACGCTGATAATTGCCCTTCACTCAGGTTCGGGCTTTTATCCAAGTACACTCGTCCGTTTTCTGCATCGAGAGGCAGTTTGTAGGTCAAGGTCTTATTGATGTCCTGTGCCTTACCTTGATCAATGGCTCGGACGGCTGGCATCAACCAGTCCCAATCTTCACTAAGCAGTTTCTTAAACGCACCATTCGCCACGGATTCAGTTTGACTTGGAGCATCTTCCACACTCAGTTTAAGCATAGGATCGACATCTGGCACCAAGTGTTCACTGGCTTCAGAGCCCAGCATCTTCTTGAGCGTTAAGCGCGCTGTTTCCATTTCCTGTGCTTCTTTCGGCGCTTGAGGAGACGTCATCGACTTGTCCTCTTTTGGGCCTAAATACGCCATCAAAGCACGTACTGACGCGGAATCTTGCATACTAAAGGTAAAGTCTCCTTTGCTGTTAGACACTTCGATACGTGGTAGCACACCAGACATGGGATCTTGACGAAACACCTCTTGAGCTTCGTTATTCAAACCATACGAGCCCGCTTGACCTGCCACAAAACCAGAACCACTGATTAAGCCTGATGCCGCAGCACTGCCCAATGCTTCTTTTGCAACAGGAAGCACACCCGCCGTCCCAACAGAGTTGACTCCAAAAGCACCAAGGCTGCCTGTAGCCATCCCTAATGTTGCTGTAACAGCACCTTCAGTCGACAAGGTGGCGTGTCCGTGTGCTAAGGCTTGTTGCATCGGCAAAGCAAGTCTCTGATCACGACCGGGCAGTTGCGCAATTTGATCCAATTGATGATGGTAAGCCTCTGCATCGCCATTTACCGCTGCTTTGTGCAACTCACGACCTGTCGCCACCAGCAATCCAACGCCCGGCAAGACAAGGTTAATCGCCGCATTCACACCAGTGCCTTTGAGCTTATCTTTTGCCATCTCAAGCAACTCTGCCCCAAAGCCGTCCATTTTTCCTGGATATTGATTTTCGATGCTCACCTGTAAGCGAGGATCGTGACTGATCGAATCAAACGTACCTTTGAGGTTTTCATAAGCGCTACCGTCAATCTTAACCTCTTCCAACAAGTTCACTACTTCAAGGATCTTTCGTTCCGTTAGTGGTTCACCACGGTACCCTGATGGGCTGACAAGAGAGAAGGCTAACAATGCCGTCTCTGGCTTTTCTTGTTTTAATAACGCCTGCTTTAAATCAAGATGAGTCTTAATATTTTCTTGAAAGTACTTTGGGTATTTTGAGCGCAGCAAATGTTCACTCACTGCTGCAAATTTTTGCCCTTTATGGAAAGTCGACGGCTCTTTTACCTTGCCACGCTTGCTGATCACTCGGTCATCTTTTTGCGCCGCAACAGAACGAAATTGGTCTAAGTTAGGAACCGGGCTTTGGCTGATTTTATTCGTTGGATTTACCATGGATGAACTCCTTAGACTCGAAGGGTCTGTACGTGAGATAGCTGTGTGTTGGGTAATGGAGTGATATCTTGGTCTAGCATCACAAATCGGGCTTGCCAGAGCTGAGCTTGCTCATTGAGCGCATGGAACCAAGTTGACAAACTCGCGGCATCTAAGTGCTCTATTGGCTTCCTGCCCGCGAGAACAAGCTGCCTGCCATTTGGTGTCAGTGACAGGGTTAGGCCCCCTTCTGCAATGGCGAAGTAATTGGCATGAGCTATGAGCTCAAGACCTTTCACCCTTAGTTCACCATTTTTTTTGAGTCCACCAAAAGCCACGGAAAGAATAAGATCATGATTATCTGTTGCGCTAAAGTAAATAACGTAACGGTCATCAACTAATAACTGACAGCGACCCCCTTCAGAAAAGTTAAGTGGCGGTAGCTCATTTATCTCACAAAACTCATTTAATAGAACTTGTATTGTATTCATTGCAACTCCTCTATTTACTCTCTCTAGTAAAACGTAAATAGAAAGTTTGCGATGTCGAAATTAGCTTTTATTTTGTTGTTTTCCATTACCTCTCGTGAACTACTGCACAAAATAATAGAAATAAACACTTAAATAAAACCTAGCGGAATGAATATAAAAATTCGTTTTAAACAAGCTATTTAAAGATAAGAATCCGCCAATAAGTTTAATTGATTAATCCAAGGATAAAACATCAAAACTATTAATGAAAAAACTTATTACTTCGGTTTCACACTTCAACGTTAATATATAACTCACAACGAAAAAGAGCGACTTTCGTCGCTCTAAATATGGTCTGGATATTTACTTAATCCCGTGGAGGCTAAGCTCTGCGCTTAAAGCGAGAGGCGGCTTTGTTGCTTAAATCGATGGAACTAAATCTAGAAGCTACGATCTGATCGGCTACACCCATCAATCGTCGTAGCCTCATGCCTAAACCTCGTTACAAAACAACTAACTGGAAACAGTACAACAAAGCCTTAATCAACCGTGGTTCTCTGACCTTTTGGATTGATGAGGAAACGATAGCTGAGTGGAAACAAAACAAACAAGGCAAGCGTGGTAGACCTCGCCGATTCAGCGACTTAGCCATTACTACCGCACTGATGGTGAAACGCATTTTCTCTATGCCATTGAGAGCGCTACAAGGTTTTCTAGACTCTGTATTTAAGCTGGCTAACATCCCGCTTGTTTGCCCACACTACACCTGTATAAGCCGCCGAGCTAAGGAAGTTGAGGTTTCATTTAAAACCAAAACCAGAGGAGCAATACAACACCTGGCAATTGATGCCACTGGCCTCAAGGTTTATGGCGAGGGTGAATGGAAG
>NZ_JAPHPY010000079.1:0-14986 GCF_026241575.1 Vibrio sp. Sgm 5 | reverse complement strand
ATATGGTTCACCTCGTTCTGAGAGCCTACTCTAAGCGTAGGGCTTGAGAGTGAGGCGGACCATATAATTAGCCCCAAAGAGCGAACTCTTTGGGGCATTCAGCGTTTATGCTTCTAACGGTCAGATAGGAGCTTATTGCTGAACTTGGTATTCAAACTCAGGAACAACAACTTCTACGCGACGGTTTTGTTCACGACCTTCACGAGTCTCGTTTGAAGCGATTGGGTTGTTTTCACCTTCACCGCGAGCGTGGATACGTGAAGCATCGATACCTTTTTCTACTAGCGCGTTTGCTACAGATTCAGCACGTTTCTCAGAAACTTTTTGGTTGTAAGCTGCTGGGCCTGAAGTGTCTGTGTAACCAATTACGTCAACGTTCGCTTGTGGGTACTCGTTTAGGAATGCTACTAGCTCGTCTAGTTTTGCAGCGCTCTCTGGTTTTAGAGTTGTGCTGTTTAGTGCAAAGCTACCTGTACCGATAGTTTGAGTTTCAAAAGTCTTAGTTACTACAACTGGAGCAACTTCTTCAACAACCACTTCTTCAACGATTGGCTCTTCTTCAACAACAACTTCGTCGTTACCGCCAAACTTGAATGCAACACCTAGCGTTGCAGAGTTACCCATTGCTTTCACAGAATCGTTGTTGATGTCAGTGATTGTTTGGTATTCCGCACGTGCTGTTACGTTTTCGCTTACGTTGAATTCAACACCAGCTGCACCTAGGTAAGAGTAATCGTCTTTACCATCGTTCATCATTAGGTAAGCACCACCCACTTTACCGTAAAGTGCGATGTCTTCTGTGATTGGTAGGCTGAACTTAGGAGCAAGTGTAATTGCTTCTACATGGCCACCGAAAGAAGTTTGGTCGAAGTCACCTAGGTTGTCGAAGCCAGCTTCTACTGAGAAGTAGTCATTCATTTCGTAACCAACAAAAGCACCTAGAGTAGAGCCATCTTTGTCACAAGCTTGACCAGCTACACAAGCGTCGTCCATCCAAGACTTACCCATCTTACCGCCCACGTATACTTCTGCGTGCGCTGCTGAAGCCATAAGTAAAGAAGCTGAAATTACCGCTGCTAGTTTTTTCATTATTGATTCCTCTAAAAGAAGTTCTCTTGTTCGTTAACGAAATGCGCCGCCTGACTGACGTTGTATTTCAATTCTTTTATTCAGTTCCTTTGAGTTTGATACCGAAATAACTTCCGCTCATTTGCATAAAAGTCACTTGGGTATGTCTCCTGCTCAATGATGCATAAGCGTGCCTCACTGACGGCGAGCACTATAACCCTAAGAAATCCCGAGACAAATCCCAAAACTGTCAATTTAGTGTCATCGAAAAGCATGATTTAGTGTGATCTGGCGTACCATAAAGTGAGCCACAGCAATAGCGCAAACGTTTGCGCGATATTTCAAAATAGTAGAGGTAAAGCAAATTAACTTCTCATAAATGAGACGATATTTAAGGAACTTTGAGGATAGTGTTTTTATTTCAGAGAGATATTTCGCATGAAACTACTCAATTAGCATTCACAACAGCTATATTTGGATTAGTAAAACTTATCAACTTTTGAGCAATCTGATGAGAAAAAGTTCAGTAATTCAGGCGGTATTTCAGGAAATTTGCTGTTTCCCTGGTGGCAGATACAAAAAAGCCGCGGTATTTACCGCGGCTTTTCGACTAATTATTCAAGCAATTATGCGTTTGCTTCACGCTCAGCGATGAACTCAAGCGCCATCTTGATGCGAGCAACGCAGCGTTCTTTGCCAATCAGTTCCATTACTGCGTCTACAGAAGGAGACTGACCGCCACCTGTGACTGCAACGCGTAGTGGCATACCGATTTTGCCCATGCCGATTTCTAGCTCTTCACATACAGCTGCGATTACGCCATCTTTGATGTTCGCTGTTGTCCACTCAGTCAGTGCTTCTGCTTTCGCTAGAGCAAGCTCTAAAGGCTCTTTAGCCACGCCGCGTAGGTGTTTCTTCGCTGCGCCCGCTTCAAACTCAGCGAAGTCTTCGTAGAAGTAACGGATTTGCTCAGCTAGCTCAACTAGCGTGTTGCAACGCTCACCCACTAGCTTGATCACTTCAGTGATAGCAGGGCCGTTTGTTACGTCTAGTTTTTGTTGATCTAGGTGCCATTGTAGGTGCTCTGCAACGTACGCTGGATCTGAGTTTTTGATGTAGTGGTTGTTCAACCATTGCAGTTTGTCAGTGTTGAATGCAGACGCTGACTTAGATACTGCGTTTAGGCTAAATAGGTTGATCATCTCTTCTTGAGTGAAGATCTCTTGATCACCATGAGACCAACCAAGACGCACTAGGTAGTTGTTTAGTGCTGCAGGTAGGTAACCCATATCGCGGTATTGCATTACCGATACAGCGCCGTGACGCTTAGACAGTTTCGCACCGTCATCACCTAGGATCATTGCACAGTGTGCGAATGTTGGTACTGGCGCACCTAGCGCTTCGTAGATGTTGATCTGACGAGGCGTGTTGTTGATGTGGTCTTCACCGCGCACTACGTGAGTGATGCCCATATCCCAGTCATCAACCACTACACAGAAGTTGTACGTTGGCGAACCGTCAGTACGACGGATGATCAGATCATCCATTTGTGTGTTGCTGATTTCGATACGGCCACGGATTTGATCATCAAATACTACGCTGCCTTCTTTCGGGTTACGGAAACGGATAACACATGGATCGCCATCTTTTGCCGCTTCGTTTGCCGCTTTGATTTTTGGATGGTTAGCATCGTAACGAGGCATTTCTTTGTTTGCTTCTTGCTCTGCGCGAACTTCGTCTAGCAGCTCTTTAGATGCGTAACATTTGTATGCTTTGTCTTCTTCTAGAAGCTTATCAACCATCTCGTTGTAACGATCAAAACGTTGAGTTTGGAAGTAAGGACCTTCGTTCCACTCAAGACCTAGCCATTCCATGCCTTCTAGGATCGCATCAACCGCTTCCTGAGAGTTACGCTCAAGGTCAGTATCTTCGATACGTAGAACGAATTCACCACCTTGGTTTTTAGCGTATAGCCAAGAGTAAAGTGCAGTACGCGCACCACCAACGTGTAGGTAGCCAGTTGGGCTAGGAGCAAAACGAGTTTTAACCGTCATCAGAGTTCCTTAGGGGTAATGAGCAACGAGAGGGCTCTCGTTGTAATATCAAGGATAAAAGTGGCGACATTTTACCATCGTAGGTCGATTCTACAATCCTTCCGTGTGGTTTAACGCCAGAAATACAAACAGGGCAGCACCGATTAAGGTACTGCCCTCTTATTTATAGCGACAAAACGCTTGGAACAACAGAAGAGCTATCGCAAAAGAAAGTTACGAATGCCGATTATTTTAGATTCTGCATCGCCCACTGCATGAATTCTTGTTGCTCTTGACGGCTTAGATCACTGAAAGACTCTTTCAATGTCTTAGTGACAGCCGGAGACGCCGCGATGCTTGCTTTCGTCGATTGCTTGTTCATTGCTTTGTTGTAATCAGCCACTTCACGTTCATAGTCGCGGAACCCTTGTAGGCCGCCTTTGCGAAGTTGAACCATTGAAAACTCAACATCTTTACCGCTTACGTCTTTCAGCGTCAGTTTCGGATCCATTTCAAATGCTTTGGCTTCTTCAATAGTGCGGAACTTATTGTATGTCAGCGTTAGCTCTGCATCTTTCGGTGCATCGAACTCAAGTAAAAGAGGCTGTGAATCAAACTTACGACGCTTACCATCTTCAAAAACAATTTGGCCCACGTTCACAGCCAGTTGGTTTGCACCGTCTTCTACTTTGATGCTGTTGTTGTCAGAGATCCACTCAGGGTAGACGAACTCACTGTTGAGAACGCGAGGAACCAATTCCGCTTGCAGAGTCAGTTGAGCAGCAAATGCAGGCGCAGAAATAAGTGCGCAAAGTCCTAATAGTGTGGTTGTTTTTTTCATCATGGTTTTCTCGTCTTATACCAATTTAGATAAGTCACTGAAATCAACAGGCCAGTAATTCCAATGACTTATGTGAATAAGTATCAATACAAAAAGGGCGTTTCCGCCCTTTTAGCTGCTTCTATATTAGAAGTAGTATTCAACACCTACAGAGAACTCGTCGTAGTCAGCTGACTTCCAACGTGCTTTAGTGTCATCGTCTACTTGAGACGCACCGTCACCGAAGTCTAGCGTACGAGCACGAGCGTAAAGTACTGCAGATGGGTCTACGAAGTACATGATCTGTGCTGATAGTACATCATCCGCTGTGTTATCGATTGTCTTACCGTCACGTTCTAGGTCGAAGTTTGCTGCGTAACCCAGTTTGTACTGCCAATCACCTGTTGTGTACATTAGACCTGCAGACATTGCATCTTGCTTCTCGCTTACACCGTTGCTTGCATCAGCTTCCATGTATTTGTATTGAGCGAAGAAAGAGATACCGTTGTCAAACCAACCTTGAACACCTAGTAGGTACGTGTTGTTTTCCCAAGTTTGACTTTCACCTTCGATGTTACGGTTACCTTCGTAAGCAGCATCCAATTGTAGTGGACCTAACTTGTAGTGAGCCGCGATGCCGCCCCAGTAATCGTCACCTTCACCTAGACCCGCTTTATCACCAGCACCCACTGCTGCGTCGATAGAGAACTTGTCAGCGTACATTGGAGAATCCCAACGGATAGTGTTTGATTGACGGTCTTGGTACTTAGCACCACCGATTGCACCACCCCAGTCGTAAACATCACCTAGACCTGGGTTAGATGCTGGCCAGTCAACCAACTCGTACATTGGAGTAAGAACGCGACCTAGACGAACTTGACCCCAAGAAGCGCTTTCAAAACCTACGAATGTGTCACGCTCACCAAGACCTGCGCCTTCACCACCAAAGCTTGGGTCTACGTAGCCACCTTCGATTTGCCAAATGAACGTTGGTTCAAAGTTAGCGAATTGCTTTTTACCACGGAAGCCGATACGTGATTCGTTGTTTAGCTGCATGCCGCCCAAGTCATCGTCAGTTGCTTTGCTACCAGAATCGTAATCGCGGTACGCGGCCTGCATCGCGATAATACCGTACACTTCATATGAGAAAGAGTCTTTAGTTAGGTACTCTTTCGCTGCATCACTGTTTGCACCATCAGCAAAAGCTGAACCACTGAACATCATGCCTGTGATTGCAGTAGCAAGTAGGCTTTTCTTTAGGTAAGACATTTTTAACCCCTATATTTTTAGTTTTTTCCATTTTCAAATTCGCTAACTAGGACATTGCAGGAACTTGAATCTGTGTTTGGACGGAGCAAATATGACAAACTTTTTTCGCAGTAAAAAACTTTCCCCACGGCAATCTGAGCAACTTCAAAATGAGAAGATCAAAAACAATATAAACCAATTAATAACAACAACTTAAAATGACAAATAAAAATATAAAAACGTCAAAAGCATCCAGAGTCACTTGCTTTTTATATAAAAAGCTCGAAATTCGTGAGCAACCTCACGTCACTTTTAGGCGTTTTAACGGAACTTTATATTCAGAGAGAAAAAACTTTGAGATAACTCGCAACAATATCAGTACATTGACGGTGCAAGTAGGGGGATTTTGACGAAATTGTTTCACGTCGAAATGCTTGACCTTCCCCTTGCAGGAAGGTTTATCCTCTGAACATTACTATTCTTGAGGACAAATTATGTATCAGTTCGTTGTACCGATGTCAGGGCTTAACTGCATGGGCTGTGCTAGAAAAGTTGAGAAAGCTTTACATGCCAATCACAGTGTTGAGATCATCAATTTGTCCCCAACAGTGGTTGAGTTGAAAACCGAGTCCCCTCTTTCTTCTATTGTTGAATCCATCGAGACATTGGGTTATCACGCGGGTCATCAATATCAGTTCAACCTAGCTGGACTAAGTTGTGGCGGCTGTGTGAAGAAACTCTCTTCTTTGTTAGAAGCAAACCAAGACATCATTGCATTTCAAGCGTCGACAACCCAACTCGATATCTCGACCCTACTATCAGAGCAGAAAGTGATCGATCTTGTGGCGACTCTCGGCTACACCGCCAGCCCTGATTCTATTGAAGTAGAAGAAGAAAGCTCACCAGAGACTGAACAAGCAGACAAGCAAAGCAATATTAAAGATGCGCAGGTGCCACCAGCGAGTATTCAGCTGCAAATGCTGATTCAAGGCATGACGTGTGCGAGTTGCGTCTCTTCAGTAGAGAAAGCACTTACTAACGTAGAAGGCATTGAGAAAGCACAAGTAAACCTTGCTGAGCAAAGTGCATTAGTGTTCGCTACTCAAGATTCTGAAGCCCTTCACCACGCGATTATTGATTCAGTAAAACAAGCCGGTTACCAAGCAGAGATTCTCCAAGACGCAGCAACCCAACAAGAAAAGCAAGCAGCTCAGCAACTTGCCCAACAAAAAAGCTTCAAGCTAGATGCTATTGCTGGCTTAGTTGTCGGTGCGCCACTGATGTTGTGGGGGGTATTTGGCGGCAACATGGTGATTCGCAACACGAACGACCAGTTGGCTTGGGGTGCGATTGGTATTCTGTGTCTCTTACTGCTAGCAACTGCGGGTAAGCACTTCTTTACTAACGCATGGTTAGCAGCCACTCACAAACGTGCCACTATGGACACCTTAGTCGCGTTAGGTACCGAGGCGGCGTGGTTCTATTCGATGCTTGTGGTGATATTCCCAGACTGGTTCCCTCTTGCTTCACGCCATGTGTACTTTGAAGCGAGCGCAATGATCATCGGCTTAATTTCTCTTGGTCACTATATCGAGGCAAAAGCCAAAGCAAACACAACACGCTCATTGCAGGCGCTGATTAACCTACAACCTCAACAAGCGACGGTGATGACAGAACAAGGTGATCAACAGATCGCAGTTGAGCAAATCACGCTAGGCATGAAACTGCGCATCAAACCGGGCGAGAAAGTGCCAGTAGATGGCGTTGTGATACAGGGTGAATCGTACATTGATGAGTCGATGCTAACCGGTGAACCAGTACCAGTGTTAAAAGCGCAAGATGCACAAGTGTCTGCCGGTACACTGAACACAGATGGTGGATTAATCATTGAAGCAACGGGCATCGGCGCGAACACCATGCTGGCTCGAATCATTCGCATGGTACGCACAGCGCAAAGCAGCAAGCCTGCCATTGCCAAATTAGCGGACCAGATTTCATCGGTATTTGTACCGGTCGTGGTCGGCATCGCAATCCTTGCCGCTTTGGTTTGGTTTGCCGTAGGTCCAGAACCTAAAGCCAGCTACATGCTTGTAGTAACGACCACAGTGCTGATTATCGCCTGCCCTTGTGCGCTAGGCTTAGCAACGCCATTGTCGGTTACCGTTGGTGTCGGTAAAGCCGCAGAGCTCGGCATTCTGATCAAAGACGCTGACGCACTGCAGTTGGCAAGCAAAATCGATACCGTCGTATTCGATAAAACTGGCACGCTGACTCAAGGTAAACCGAGTGTGCAGCAAGTGTTTACTCACGCCACCAGCCAAGAGCACTTGCTAGTTCTGGCATACGCGGCAGAACGTCAATCGGAGCACCCGTTGGCAAAAGCCGTGTGTGATTACGCAAGAAAGAACAACACTGAAAATATTGAGTTGAGCGCATTCGAGAACATTCGTGGCCGTGGCATTACTGCGACCTACCAAGCACAACCGCTACTCATTGGCTCATTGCAATTCATGCAAACCGAGCAGATTGATACCAGCTCAATGAAGCAAGCGATTGAAGATTGTGCAAACAACGCTTGGACACCAGTGGCAGTGGCTCTGAACAACGAACTGATTGGTTTAATTGCCATCGCTGATCCAATTAAATCTGATGCCAAACAAGCAGTGTCTGCATTAAAATCGCAGGGCATAAAAACCGTCATGCTCACAGGCGACAACCAACACGTAGCCAATGCCATCGGCAAAGAACTCGGCATTGATGAAGTCATCGCTCAAGTGATGCCAGATGAGAAAGCACAACACATTGAATTGCTGCAATCTCAAGGCCGGACGGTTGCGATGATCGGTGATGGCATCAATGACGCACCAGCCCTTGCACTGGCGGATCTTGGTGTCGCAATGGGAAGTGGCAGTGACGTGGCAATCGAAAGCTCACAAATGACCATTCTCAATACATCACCAATGGCCGTTGTGCATGCGATTGAACTCTCTCGCGCAACACTTAAGAACATGAAACAAAACTTGTTCGGCGCCTTTATTTATAACTCGTTGGGTATTCCTATCGCCGCAGGCGTACTTTACCCAGCGTTTGGATTTTTGCTCAGTCCTGTCGTTGCTGGTGCAGCGATGGCACTGTCTTCAATCACGGTCGTCAGTAATGCAAATCGACTACGACTGTTTACCATTAAGTAAGCGACACTTCTTCTCGAGGATATTATGAAGTTGAAACTATTGACCTTTACAATGCTTGCTGTCACATCGGCGAACGTATTAGCCGCTGATGTCATCAACCACAAATCGCCATACTGTGGCTGCTGTGGCTAATGGACAAAACACATGGAAGAGAACGGCTTTACTGTGGAAGAAAAGCTGCATGATGACATGAATGCGATCAAACGCGATTTGGGCATCAAGAACGAACAGCTTTACTCTTGCCACACCGCGGAGATCGATGGCTACGTATTTGAAGGTCATATTCCTGCCGCCGACATTAAAGCCTTCTTAGAAAACCCGCCTCGAAATGCAAAAGGCCTGACTGTACCGGGTATGCCAATGGGCTCACCAGGCATGGAATACGGCGATAAGAAAGACAGCTACGCTGTTTACGCCTACAACGAGAAAGGCCAAGTATACGAATACCGTTACCACAAAGGTAACGAGCAATAAAAATAAAGCCCAGCGAGACAAACCGCTGGGCTTTTTCTTAATGGACAGTTAAGACAAACTTTTTAATTAGAAGCCGTAAGATGCGCCGAATACAAATGCGTTGTTTACTAGGCTATCACCTGATGCATTCTCTGCACCGTGTGCTTGGCTACGGAACTCAAAGTAAGGTTGAACGCCCTTACGAGTCCATGTTGCACGTAACTCGTGGTCCATGGTTTCAGCATCAATCATGTAAACGTTGTTGTAGCTGAAGGTCACGTCTTCGTTCATCGCGTAACCAATGCGGTTATCCATGCGGTAATCTGTTTTCGCGTCTGCGTCTGTTGCATCGATGTGTGCACGAGTACGGTTGCTTAGAGAGATACCGTTATCGAAGTTGTAGCCGATTTTAACTAGCGGGCGGTATTGAATGCTCTCCCCAGCAGAGAATAGATGCTGGTAACCTGCTGCAACCCATAGGTGATCAGTGATGTTAAATGCTTGCTCACCACCCACAGTGATAGCTGGTGTTGTGTTACCTGCGCCGCCGTTTTCAGTTTCTAACTTACCAAGTTGGATGCCATCAAACTCAGTGTAAACCGTGAAACCGCCGAATTGGTTATCGAAAGTGTGGCCAGCTTCTAGCGTTGATGTCATGTCCGAACCGTGAATTCGACCATCATCGTGAAATTGAATATTACCCGTTACGTAAGATGAGTCTGCGAAAGCGCTTGAAGCGAAAACAAGAGAAAGTGCACTTAGTGCTAAAACGTTTTTCATAATTACTGCCTTTATTTGTTCACGTTATGCGATGAGATGTCCGGCTATCACTGCCCTTCATCGCAAACATTGGGATGTGCCTCCCTGGCGACAGCAATACTGCGCAAATTAATTCGCATTGAAAAATAAATCGTTTAAAACAGTGATCCAATTCAAATCAACATTTTCGAAACCCAATAAAGTTTATTAAATACAGTCACTTGATATAAAACCTGAAAATTCGTCAAAAAAATAAAGTGTGACCTGAAGCTAATTAGGCTCTCAAATTTGGCACAAAATAAGCATCGAGATCACACTCTTCTTTTCTTTCTAAATTACGAACTTAATTATCAGTAAAAAATAATTAGACATTGATCACGCTTATTTTCCGTAGAAAAATAAATAAAGCCCTCAACATAAGTTGAGGGCTTTGAGTAAGGAACAATGATTTCAGTGAATGATTAGCAGAATTACTTCACGCTAGTCACGCGGCTTGTTTTCTCACCCGTAGCAGATACAGAGCGGATAAACACTTCACCTTTCACATTTGGACGAGCATTGTCTGCGTAAGTTAGCCAGTTCTTGCCGTCTAGAGAGTATTGAAGCTTCACACCAGGGAACTGAACGTTCATTGCTAGCTTGCCATCTTCTACTTTCGCACCTGGTACAGGTAGGCGGTAGTCGATACCAGATTTCTCTAGCTTAGCCAGTTCACGTTGGCCAAGTACGTTCGCAAAGCGGTTGTAGTCTTGGTTTAGCGCAGCTTTGTCTACTAGATTAGAGTTTTGCGAGTATTCAACACCCACTTTGTAGTCGTTTTCCCAATCAGCACGGTGCCATGCACGCTCAGCGGCTGCTAGTACGCGAGGGAATACCATGTACTCGTATTGCTCGTCATTACGTACTGTCTCAGACCAAAGCTGTGCTGATAGACCGTAGAAAGGTTTCGCTTCGATTTCACCTTTACCAGTAAAGCCATTACCATCGCGATCTACAGACGTTTCTGCGTTTTGAGGCATGTTCTCTGGTGCAAAGCCAAACATCTTACGAGTATCTGTTGCACGTGTAGCCCAGTAGTAACCACGCTCTTTCGGGTCAACTTCGTATGGCATGTCCATGTAAACGTAGTCAGGGTTAGAAACAATCACGTCGTAACCTTTCTTAGACCACTCATACACTGATGACGTGCCACCCCAGTAAAGAACGTCCCAGAAGTTTACGCGAGTATTTTCTGTTGCGAACGCTTTCTCGCCTTCACTGTACTTAAGACCATCTTGCCAAGCTTGGAAGTTAGGGATGCCCTTCTCAGCCACAATCTTAGACACTTCTTCTGCAAAGTGGCTTGGTAGATGAGCAAAGTCGCTTACCGTACCGTCTGCAATTAGCGTCTGACATTGTGGAGATTGTGCAAATGGCTTGTCTTGTTTAGACAGGTCAATCGTACCCTTCCAGCTTACTTTGTCTTCAGCGTTCACATCTTGGAAACCAGCGCCTAGCTTGATGTTCTTCGCTTCGTCACCACCAAAGTGCCATGTTGATAACGGTGCGCCCGCTTCTTGGTGCATTGCCGCTACTTCTGAAATCACTTTATCAACAAAGCGAGTTGAAGATTCCATACATGGGTTGATGAAGCTTTGCTTGTTGTAGAACTGAACCGTCGTTACGTTCGATGTATCTTGAGGATCCATCAGGCGGTACTCGTTTGCTTCTGCTTCTTTACCTTCTTCCATTAGACGGTCGTAACGAGCTTCCATTGATACCACAGCTGCACGAGCGTGCGCAGGCATATCGATTTCAGGAATCACTTCGATGTTACGCGCTTTCGCGTACTTCAAGATGTCCACGTAGTCTGCTTTGCTGAAGAAGCCAGAACCAAAGTTGTCTGTCGTTGCACCTGAGCCAAGCTGAGGCAGTAAACAGCTTTTCTCTTCCAAATCGAAACAACGGTTAGCACCCACTTCTGTCAGCTCAGGCAGACCCGGGATTTCTAAACGCCAGCCTTCATCATCCGTTAAGTGAAGGTGTAGTTTGTTCATCTTGTACGCTGCCATTTGGTCTAGCGTTGCAAGAATTGCGTCTTTAGAGTGGAAGTTACGAGCCACATCCACCATCACACCACGGTAATCAAAGCGAGGTGCATCTTGAATTGACAGTTGTGGTAGAGAATCAGCATTTTGGCTATCTATCAGGCCAAAGATAGATTGTACTGCGTAAAACGCGCCAGCTTGGTCGAACGCTTTAATAACAATACCGTTGCCGTTGATGCTCATATCGTAAGCACCAGATTTTGCTAATTCACCGGTGAAGTTTGCAGGAACTAGCGTGATGCTAACAGGAACATCACCACGAACATCCACACCTACCACTTCTGCACGATCTTGAATTGCTGCGTATTGAGCCGCATCAAATGCGCCTTTCGGCAGCGCAATACCACCTGCGATGTCTACTGTGCCTTTGCCTGCTTTCACATGCATTGGCGTTGGTAGCAACGTAGTTGATACATCTTGTTTTGCTAGATCTTCGTTCTTTTCAAAACGAGATACCGCACTTGCCATGATGTTGTTGTCATCAGGCGTACGTTTTAGGTTGTTGCCTTCAAGGCCAGTAACGAAAGAATTAACGTCTTCTGTATTAAGCGACGCGATCATCTTAGCCTCTGCGTTTGGCGCTGCAACAAATGCACCCGGCATGAAGTCAGTTTCAAATAACTGCCAGTATTCAGCAACAAGAGGAAGAACCACTTCTTCACCTGCCGCAAAGCCATCAAATTTGTCTGTTGGTTCTAGTTTGTGTAGGTCGCCCGTTACACGAGAGATTTTGAATTGTTCGTTGTCGACATCCAGAATCAGACGGATGCTGTGGAAGTAGATAGCCCAATCTTGAGAGTCAACCGCTTCGCCTTGGTTAACCAGTGTCATGTTGACTTTGTTACAAGACGCCCACTCTGCGCCCATATCCTGACATGCAAGACCCTCGTTAGCGCCGTGGTTAGTCAACACTTCATATTGAATATCAAGGTTGTCAGCCAATGAGTTTACAACTTGTTGCTCAGAATTCTGTAGTGAAGAGCAACCTGCCAATGTAGCAATAACAGAAGCAGCAATCAGACTATGTTTCAACATCTTACTTTCCCCAAAAAGTCAGTGGTTCAAAACGACATTTATCAAAAATGGTGAGCACCTAAATGCGAGGCGCTTAACAGTTGCATTCAACATACAAGCAGTTATTTCTAAGCGTAAAATTAATGAAACTAAGAAGTGATCCAGGTCAAATTCAGCATTACTTAAGAAAATATAAACACATATATTTCAATCACTTAATTAAAACGTCAAAAACGAACAACTTTTTTTGACGAGTTTGTTGCGATCTCAATCACGAATATCGATGGGTTTAGACGGGTTTTATAGGATTTTGATCACTATTGGTTATTTAGTAATCCATTAACAACAAACTCAATTGAAGTGCTTTCGTGAATTAGATCTCATTTCCATGCCGTCAAAACTCGTCAATATTTTTAGAAATGACGATTTTGCCGAACCATGTTATAGATAAGGTGCATATTGAATTCTAGGAGCAAAATATGTTTCGACTCTTGTCTGTCATGTCATCTTTGATTGTTTTTTTCACCTCCTACTCCGCACAAGCAGAGCCACAACACTGGTTGGTACAAAAAGGAGACACCGAATACATGATTATTGGTTCTGTCCATGTGGGCGACAAAAGCATGTACCCTTTACCGAAAGCCGTGACTCAGTTCCTCAACAACAGTGACGGTTTGATCATCGAAGCGGATATCAGAAATACCGAAGGGGCTGCATTTCCAAAAACAAAACTACTTGCGAAAGACATCCTCGATAAACAACAACGTCAGCACTTGGCTGACATCGCAAAAGATCTTGGATTACCGGAAGAACAACTACTCGATGCACCACCTTGGTCGGCGGCATTGACGATTCAGCTCTTGCTAGTGAATAAGTTAGGCTATGCCTCAGACCAAGGTGTCGACATGCACTTAATGACGCTTGCTGATAAGCAAAATGTGCCAGTGATTCCACTCGAAACGGTACAATTTCAGTTGGACTTAATTGCTGGACAAGAAGATGGCGGGAAAGAATTACTGCTCTCTTCTATCGAAGAATATGACGGTGGTGAGGCTTTGGTACAGTGCTTGATCGACAGTTGGAAGACTGGAGATGGTAACTCTCTAGAAGATGCGTCTAAAAGCGCAGAGTCTACCGATGCATTTAATGAGGCTTTCCTGTATGAGCGCAACCATGATTGGGCTGAAAAGCTAGATTCAGGCAGTGTACTGCCAAAGAAAGCAGGTCAATACACCATTGTGGTCGGTAGCTTGCACTTAGTTGGTAAAGATAACTTGATCGATTTACTCAGAAAACGCGGCTTTAACATCGAAGCTCTGGGCAATACTAGCAAAGCAGATTGTGACATCTAAACGGGCACAATATTTACACTACGAACATCAGTGCCCTGATTGACGGGGCACTTACATCCTCTTACACCGCACCCACGCTGTTGAGTCTACACTTACGCTTCGCTGACAAATCCAGCAATCTATCCGATACTATCGACTCAACCTGTACACAATCTCAAATTTGATAAGAGCCTTATGACGTTCAAAGCCTCATTATTATGTCTAGCCAGCGCACTACTTTTACCTTCGTTAGCGAATGCCAAGCCATCTTGCACGATTGAAGAATTCCAGCCCGTCGATATCGCCCCAGAAACTAAAGGTGGTGTATTCGATAAAGAAAGTGGTCAGTTCTTAATTACCCAAAAACCTATGATGCGCTGTGCGAACATTACTTTTTCTACTGCCCATACTCGCAATCGCGTCGCACATCTAATCAATCAGAATTTTGAAGCCGAATACTTCGATGGCAAAACAGGGAAATCACACTCTGTGACGTTTGATGAAGATGAACTTCAAGCTGGCTACATCAAGGTAGGACCAAACAATCCACAAACGGTTTATGTCTGTTTCACCACATCCGAAACACCAATTAAAGATATTAGTTGTGATGTGAAATAGCGGGAATGGGAAGCGACTTTGTTTTGTCTTTCTAGGAACAAGTTCCATCAACAACTTTCAAAGCCGAGTGCACTTCATTAGCCCTCTAGCGAACACCTCTCAATTCCTAAAGCGAAGCGCTCCCGATTCAAAAAAACCGTAAACGTAAAAAGCCGCAACATTTCTGTTGCGGCTTTTCTAAAATAAGTCGGTGAAGAGCCATATTCTAACTTCAGGCGAACCCCATTTGGTTCGCTGCTATCAAAGCCAAATTTGCGACCACCGAAACGACGAAAGCCTGCTCATTGAGCCTGTCTCTTGATCACAAGTCTAGTGATCAAGAGACATTGCGAGTTCGTAGCCTTCAAGGATGGTTTGTAGTTTA
>NZ_JAPHPY010000078.1:0-16148 GCF_026241575.1 Vibrio sp. Sgm 5 | reverse complement strand
AGTTCATTGAAACCTAATTTGATACCGAGGTATCTAATTGGATTATCATCAACGAGTGCCCACACAGATTGATAGGTCTATATTTTTAAAGAGCGATTCTTCTTTGTGACTCACATCACTTCGGAAGAGACGGCCATTCTAGCGAGATAACTTTTTGTGTCAAACACTTTTTCAAATTATTTCGCTTTTCTTTCTGACCTTATCGAAGTTGCTTGAGCCCTTGTGAGCGCTTGCCCTGTCGATGAGGTGGCATTATAGAGATCGCGCTCACGTTGGCAAGTGTTATTTTGCAAAAATTGCAAAAATAATGGTTAAACGTCGACTTTTCATTCAAAGGCTTGTTTATCCAACTTTACCCCAAAGAGTTAAACAACTTATCCACAGAGTTATCCTTTTTTGCCCATTTTTACTTACTGTAAATAAAGAAAGCTGCTTTACAGCAGCTTTCTTTATTTAGCCGATACGTGTGTTTCGGCGTCTAAATGACTAGATGCCAGAACCATCTTGTTCTGCGCCCTCATCTTCATGAAGACCACACTCTCGTTTTAAACCGAAGAAGCGGGTTTCTTCTTCTGACATGCCTGGTTCCCACTTCCTTGTTGTATGAGTATCACCTACCGAAAGATATCCTTGGTCCCATAGAGGGTGATAACTTAAACCATGTTCTTCTAGGTAGTAATGCACATCTTTATTCGTCCAGTCGATCACTGGTAAGAATTTAAATACACCATTTTGAATCGACAAGATTGGTAGACCTGCACGAGATTGGCTTTGCTCTCGACGCAATCCTGAAAACCAAGTACCGACATTTTGCTCACGCAGAGCCCGCCGCATTGGTTCTACTTTGTTTATCTTGTTGTACTTTTCAATTCCCTCTATACCTTGTTCCCAAAGTTTTCCGTAACGAGCTTCTTGCCAATGGGCGCTTTCTTTTGCTCGGTATACTTTAAGGTTGAGGCTCAGTTGCGCTTTCAACTGGTCAATAAATTGATAAGTCTCCGCAAATAGATATCCGGTGTCCGTTAGGATGATTGGAATGTCCGGCTTTTGTTGTGTCACAAGATGGAGCATCACTGCTGCTTGGATACCGAAACTGGATGAGACTGCGAACTCCCCTTCCAAATTCTCCAATGCCCACTTTACTCTCTCTTGTGCCGAAAGCTGTTCGAGCTCGACATTGATTTGAGCAAGACGGAGGATTTGCTCCGTCTTAGTTAATGTCAGTAACTCTGCTAGCTCCGGGTTGGACGCTACAGAATCAAGCATGGAAATCCCTCTTTGATATAAACACTTCTTGGATAATGCCAGCTCGAATCGTGAAATCGCCAAATGCTTCGCCATCTTCACGTTCAGCAGCCCAACGAGCCACCAGCTGATCAATCTCTTCTAAGATTTGCTTATCCGTAATGTTCTCTTTATACATCTTCGGTACTCGAGTACCGCCGCGGTTACCACCTAGGTGTAAGTTGTATCGACCCGGAGCTTTACCAACTAAGCCGATTTCTGCCAGCATTGCTCGGCCACAGCCATTTGGACACCCTGTTACACGAAGAATGATATTGTCTTCTTCCGATAGACCATGCTTTTCTAGAATATCTTCAACATCAGTAACAAACTGAGGAAGATATCGTTCAGCCTCAGCCATCGCGAGCGGACAAGTAGGAAATGCGACACACGCCATCGAGTTCTTACGCTGCTCACTCACACCATCATTCATTAAGCCATGTTCACGAGCAATCTTCTCGATCTTCGATTTTTGGCTTTTTGGTACACCAGCAACAATCAAATTTTGGTTTGCCGTCATGCGGAAATCGCCTTTGTGGATTTTGGCAATTTCAGCAACACCTGTCTTAAGTGGTTTACCTGGGAAATCCAACAGACGACCGTTTTCGATGAAGAGTGCTAGGTGATGCTTACCATCGATCCCTTCAACCCAACCAATACGGTCACCACGTTCTGTTAATTCGTAAGGGCGACTTTGCTCAAACTTAACACCAGCACGCTTTTCTACTTCTGCTTTAAAGACATCACTTCCGACACGATCTAATGTGTACTTCGTTTTTGCATTCTTACGGTTCGAACGGTTACCCCAATCACGTTGCGTTGTTACTACAGCAGCCGCAACATCAAGCGTTTTCTCTAATGGGATAAAACCAAAGTCATCCGCTCTGCGTGGATAAGTTGATGTATCGCCATGCGTCATCGCGAGACCACCACCAACGAGCACGTTAAAACCAACCAGCTTGCCGTTATCTGCAATCGCTACGAAGTTAAGATCGTTAGCGTGTACGTCTACGTCATTTTGCGGTGGGATAACCACTGTGGTTTTAAACTTACGTGGTAGATAGTTCTTACCTAGAATCGGTTCGTCTTCTTCCGTGCTTTCTACTTTTTCACCGTCTAACCAAATCTCTGCGTAAGCGCGTGTCTTCGGTAATAGATGTTCACTGATCTTCTTCGCCCACTCGTAAGCCTCTTGGTGTAGCTCCGACTCCACTGGATTAGTGGTACACAACACGTTACGGTTAACATCACCCGCGGTAGCAATCGAATCAATACCAATGCTGTTGAGCGTTTGGTGCATCAACTTGATATTTGGTTTTAGCACGCCGTGGAACTGAAACGTTTGACGAGTCGTAAGACGAATACTTCCATATAAAGAGTGCTCAGTTGCAAACTTGTCGATCGCTAGCCATTGCTTTGGCGTAATGATGCCGCCCGGCATACGTGCACGAAGCATGACATTGTGCAGCGGCTCCAACTTTTGCTTAGCACGCTCATTACGGATATCGCGATCATCTTGCTGGTACATTCCGTGGAAACGAATCAACTGGAAGTTATCTGCAGTAAAACCACCGGTAATGCGGTCTTGCAGATCTTGTTCAATCGTTCCACGCAGTAAGTTACTTTCTCTTTTAAGGCGCTCGTTATCCGAGAGTGGACCAAGTACCTCACCTAATACTTCTTGGCTGTTTGATTGTTGATTCGCGCTCATTAGTACACATCCCTTTGGTAACGTTTCGCTTTACGTAGATCGTTGATAAATGCTTCTGCTTCTTCACGAGATAGCTTGCCTTGTTGCTCAGCTACAAATACCAGCGCATCGTGAACATCTTTTGCCATACGAGTGGCATCACCACATACATAGATGTAGGCACCATCTTGAATCCATTGCCACACTTGTTCAGCGTTTTCTAGGATGCGATGTTGAACATAAACCTTCTCTGCTTGGTCACGACTAAACGCAACATCAAGGCGAGTCAGCAAACCTGACTTGAGGTACTTCTGCCATTCAACTTGGTAAAGGAAATCTTGAGTAAAGGTACGGTCACCAAAAAACAACCAGTTCTTGCCTTCCGCGTCACGGTTATCACGCTCCTGAATGAAGCTGCGGAAAGGCGCAATACCGGTACCAGGACCAACCATGATGATTGGTGTGTTGTCATCTTGTGGCAGTTTGAAGTTATTGTTGTGCTCAACAAACACTTTCACTTCACCACCATCTTCTAGACGTTGAGCGAGGAAACTCGATGCGCCGCCGTAGCGCTTCTCATCACCTTTATCGTATTCAACTAATCCGACGGTTAGGTGAACCTCTTCATCAACTTCGGTTTGGCTTGAAGCGATAGAATATAGACGAGGTGTCAATCGACGAAGTAAACCAACCAACTCTTCTGCACTTAGCTTGGTCTTCTTCTCCGCAAGCACATCTACGACTTGAGTGTTTGCTGCGTACTCACGAAGTTTGTCTTTATCTTCCACTAGCTTTTGTAGTTTCTTACTACCAGATAGCTCTGCAAATTTGGTGACAAACTGAGGGTTTGATGCGGTGATTTCATATTTGCTAACCAATGCACTATGAATAGAAAGGCTTTCACCATCCACTTCTACACTTTCTACACCGGATAGACCAGCCTTAGCTAAGATAGCATTGGCTAATTCTGAACTATTATCGAACCACACACCTAAAGCATCGCCGGCTTGATAAGTTAAACCTGAGTCCTCGAGGTCAATCTCTACGTGGCGAACATCTTTGCCCGAATCACGACCCGTGATTTTCTGGCTAGTCAGTAACGTTGCGGTATATGGGTTTTGCTTGTTATAAGCAGAGTGGCCAGGAGCGGCTTGACCAACAGGAAGTTGAACCACTTCCGCTTCGTTACCAGAAGAAAGCGCTTCTTTTACTTGCTCAAGCGCTTGTTTACGCCACTCTGCGGCCGGCGCTTCGTAATCCACATCACAATCAATGCGATCGATGAAGGCAGTTGCACCTAGCTTAGATAAGTAAGTATCGAAGTCTTTACCCGTTTGGCAGAAAAATTCGTAGCTAGAATCGCCAAGAGCGATCACCGCATATTGCAGGTTTGGTAGCTTAGGCGCTTTCTTTGATTGAAGGAATTCATGCAGCTCAATGGCATTATCTGGCGCCTCACCCTCTCCATTAGTGGACGCAACGATGATTACATGCGTCTCTTTAGCAAGATTTTTGCCTTTGTAATCACTAGCATCAAATAGCTCTACAACAATGCCTTCTGCTTTGGCTTCTTGCTCTAGTGCTTCAGCAACACCTTTCGCATTGCCGGTTTGAGAAGCAAAAATGATGCTTAGCTTGCCTGCTGGTTTTGCAGCAACAGAAGCAGCAGCCTGTGCTATTGGGCCTGCAGCTGCTGAACTTGGTTGGTTTTGCGCTAAACCCCAAAAATAACCACTGACCCAAGCGAGTTGTTGTGAAGATAACTCAGAGACAGTTTGCTGGAGTGAACTAAATTGCTGGTCATTCAGAGGGCTTGCGATTGGTGGGTTTCCACCTTGCCCATTATTTTCTTCCGACACATTCTTGTAAGACTCATTCTTTTGAAAAGACATTGTCACGACATCCCTATTCATTGCGTGACGATAGATTAACCACTCTCCCTAATAACAAGAAAGAATAGATGTGAATGTTTTATAACTTTTTGGAAGTAAGAAAATCAAAGTTAGGGTCAACGATCTTCAATCCGAACTTGTTGAAAGCCGACTGCCATGGCCGATTTAGAGGCCGTATCGAGGTCATCATAGAGACATTCTTCCCCATGAGTATCGGTAAGACAGACAAAACCACCACGGACATGTCTAAACTCAACTACCCAACCTCCTTCTTGTATTGAAGGTTCGATAATGGCTTCTACCAGCTGGTTATCACGAAATAGATGTCTCAATTCATTTATTGTCATCGCAATCCTTGCTCCAACTTTTATACATTGCTCCTAAATAAGCATGGTCGAAGTCTGAAAACTTGGGCGATTAATTCGATTGAATATAATGAAGTGATATAAAAAAACGCCGCTTATAAGGCGACGTTTTAAAGAAATAAGTTAATTATGTTTAGAAAGAGTATTGAGCACCAACAAAAAAGCCATCAGCAAAAATGAACTCTTTACCTAAGCTCGATAAGAACTCTTCTGACTCAAGGTCAATCACACGGTAGCCACCACGGAAGGTCAATTCAGATTCCTGGAAAGGGATACGGTACTGAACACCTGCCATTAGGTCGGTGCTCTTGATGCCTTTGCTATCGCCGAAGTTCATCTCACCAATCACATCGAAGTTGGTATTAGGTACGGTGATTTCTGCGTAGCCATACCAAGCCCAGATAAGTTCATCAAACTCTTCCGTGCGGGCATTTGTACCCGCATCCACATACTTAGTGTCACTCAAATTACTAAAGGTCAGACCCGCATCGAAATGCAGTAAGTCATGTTCAAGAATTTGGTAGTAAAGAGTGAGATCTAATTTGTCGAAACCCATGTAATCTGCATCAACGTTAGAATAACGAAGGCGAGCATTTGGCACGTATTTTATGTCGTGCTCAACCGCAGCATAGAAAGAACCAGTTGTATTGCTATCTCTTCTTACTTCATTAACTTTAGTATCTGCCACCCAAACTTCTGCACCTACAGTGGTAGTAAAAGAAGAAGCTTCTTCATTTGCAAAACAAGGATAAGACGCTGCCAACGATAGTGTCGTTAAAGCGATGGTCGCTTTATATGTCATGTAATTTTTACTCCGAGATAGCTGATTTCAACATTAAGGGGCATGTGAGAAATATTATCATACTCTCACTGCCCTCTATCAACTAAATCTCTACAATCCGTTACTTATAGCGCGGCTGGGCAACGAAGTTTTTGAAAAACCATATACCAAGTGCTATCACAATTAACCAGGGCAATAGTTTTAGCACAGCTCCAACCATGCCCAATAAGAACATCACCACCAATGCAATGCCAGTCGCAGCAAATACAGTCACCATCGTAATACCAGTCACGAGCAAAGTTGCCGCAAATACTAAAATAAAGATCAGCTCCAACATAATCACTTCTCCTTTGTTTTAGTTTTACTAGAGCAGGTTCTGTACCAACTTATTAAAACAAGAATAAAACCATGATCTATAAGTAAAAATAAAGCCAGAGACATTTCTGCACTCTGGCTTTTCTATTTGTGAGTTGGTAATTTTCACCAACCACTGGTGAAATTTACACGTTCAATTCTTTTGGAATCTTCGCCAGTGCATCTTGCAACACCTCTAAACCAGAACCTGGCTTGTGTGCATTCTCACTGATGTGGCGACGCCATTGACGAGCACCAGGCATACTTTGAAATAAGCCCAACATATGACGAGTGATATGGCCAATGTAAGCACCCTTTGCAAGTTGTGCTTCGATATACGGGTACATCTCTTCAACGATCTCACTGCGCTTCTTCACTGGTGCGGTTGAACCAAACAATTCTTGGTCAACAGATGCTAGCAAGTAGGGGCTTTGATAAGCTTCACGACCAATCATCACACCATCTAAATGTTGTAGATGCTCTTTCGCTTCTTCTAATGACTTTACGCCACCGTTCACAGCGATAGTCAGGTGAGAGAAATCTTTCTTCAACTGGTAAGCGCGTGGGTAATCCAACGGTGGAATCTCACGGTTTTCTTTCGGGCTTAAACCACTTAACCATGCTTTACGCGCGTGGATGGTGAACTGCTCACAGCCGCCTTTCTCTGAGACGATAGATACAAAGTCCGTTAGGAACTCGTAAGAATCTTGGTCATCAATACCGATACGAGTTTTTACCGTAACAGGAATATCAACCACGTCTTTCATCGCCGCAACACAGTCCGCAACCAGTTGAGGCTCTGCCATTAGGCATGCACCAAAGCGACCGTTTTGAACACGATCAGATGGGCAACCCACGTTTAGGTTAATCTCATCGTAGCCACGCTCTTGGGCTAACTTAGCGCACGTTGCCAAATCAGCTGGGTTTGAACCGCCAAGTTGAAGGGCTAACGGGTGCTCTTCTTCGTTATAAGCTAGGAAATCTCCTTTTCCATGAATGATCGCACCTGTTGTTACCATTTCGGTGTACAGCAGGGTTTCTTTGGTCATTAAGCGATGGAAGTAGCGACAATGACGATCCGTCCAATCCAACATTGGTGCTACAGAGAGCCTGCAAGAATGAGTCATGATATAAACACCCGTTTTTACGTTGCCAAGGTAGAGCGCGGCGTTGCGCCCCAAAAATTAAGTCGGGTATTGTATACCCACCGTGCAATGGATGCGAGCGCTGTGAATCGCCGCCCCAACACCCTATTTCGGCATTGGTATCTCGTTCTGTGATATCCATTGCTCACTCTACTCTTCATCGACTTGCTTTAGTTCATGATTTTCGGTCTGATAGTAGGTAAAATGCAGTATTTCTAAACGAACTTCGTATAGAAATGGTTTATCATAAAGCACGTCCGATAGTTATGGTGAAAGATTTGGACCCAACAATCCTTGAACAAATTGAACAAATCTGCGCTGAGCGCGGAGTAAGATTGACGCCGCAGCGCCGACGCGTTTTTGAGCTAATTTGTTCTAATCGCCGCGCCTCTAGTGCGTATGAGCTATTGGAGCAACTGAAAGAGAGTGAGCCTCAGGCTAAGCCACCGACTGTTTATCGAGCATTAGATTTTCTTCTAGAACAAGGCTTTATTCATCGAGTGGAATCAACGAACAGTTTTATTACTTGTTGTTCGTTCAATACTCAACAGCATTTTTTCCAACTGTTAATTTGCGATAAATGTGGCGATGTCGTTGAACTCGAAGACGAGACGCTGATATCCTTATTAGCCAATAACGCCGAGAAACATGGATTCAAGCTAACGAATCAAGTTATCGAAACCCATGGCGAATGCCAGGCGTGTTCCTCGGAGACGAAAGAAGAAAGATAGAAGAACGTTATGCGCGCTGAATTTGTAAACCCGTTTTTAGCTTCTTTAATGAATGTTCTAAAAACTATGGCTTCGCTAGAACTGAAGCCACAAAAACCGCGAATCAAGAAAGATGAGATCGCACGAGGTGACGTTTCTGGTCTTATTGGTATGGTTGGCCCACAAACTCGTGGTTCAATGTCGATTACCTTTGATGAAGCGTTAGCACTAGAAATCATGCAAAACATGCTTGGAGAACGTCCAAACGGACTGAACGAGGAAGTGACTGACATGGTTGGTGAGATCACTAACATGGTGACTGGTGGTGCGAAACGTATTCTAGCGGAAAGTGGGTTCGACTTTGATATGGCAACGCCAGTTGTGGTATCAGGTAGAGGCCATACCATTCGCCACAAGTGTGAAGGCTCAATCATCATCATGCCTTTCTCTTCACAGTGGGGAAATGCCTTCATCGAGATTTGCTTCGAATAATAGAGAATAAATAAGTTGGTAAATGCCAACCTATTTGTTTCTGTCTCAGACAATAAAAAAGGTCAGCACTTGCTGACCTTTTCTTTTTCTATCTATTCAAACATTAAGCTTTAAAAGCTTTGAATGCGTTGATTAGACCATTTGTCGAGCTGTCGTGAGAGCTGATTTCTGACTCATCTGCTAGCTCAGGTAGGATTTGGTTTGCCAGTTGTTTACCTAGCTCAACACCCCATTGGTCGAAGCTGAAGATGTTCCAGATAACGCCTTGAACGAAGATTTTGTGCTCGTACATTGCGATCAAGTTACCTAGCGTGCGAGGTGTGATTTGCTTAACTAGGATAGAGTTCGTTGGTCGGTTACCTTCAAATACTTTGAACGGTACTAGAGACGCCATTTCTTCTTCGCTCTTACCTGCTTTCGCAAATTCTGCCTTCACAGTTTCTGCTGACTTACCAAATGCCAATGCTTCTGTTTGTGCAAAGAAGTTAGACATCAGTTTTTGGTGGTGGTCGCTTGCTGGGTTGTGGCTGATTGCAGGTGCAATGAAGTCACATGGGATCAACTTAGTGCCTTGGTGAATCAGCTGGTAGAACGCGTGCTGACCGTTAGTACCTGGTTCACCCCAAATGATAGGACCAGTTTGGTAAGTCACTGCATTACCTTCACGGTCAACATACTTACCGTTAGATTCCATGTTACCTTGTTGGAAGTACGCCGCAAAACGGTGCATGTACTGGTCATAAGGGAGGATTGCTTCAGACTCAGCGCCGTGGAAGTTGTTGTACCAAATACCGATCAAAGCAAGAATCACAGGGATGTTGCTTTCTAGATCTGTCGACACGAAGTGGTTATCCATCTCGTGAGCACCGTCCAGAAGCTCGATAAAGTTGTCGTAACCTACAGCCAATGCAATTGAAAGACCGATTGCTGACCATAGTGAGTAACGACCACCAACCCAGTCCCAGAACTCAAACATGTTGTCTGTGTCGATACCAAATTCAGATACCGCAGGAGCGTTAGTAGAAAGCGCTGCGAAGTGCTTAGCAACGTGTGCTTGATCGCCAGCAGTTTCTAGGAACGAATCACGAGCAGAGTGCGCGTTTGTCATGGTTTCTTGAGTCGTGAATGTCTTAGACGCGATCAAGAATAGTGTTGTCTCTGGATCGACTTTCTTCAGAGTTTCAACGATGTGAGTACCATCAACGTTAGAAACGAAGTGCAGGTTTAGGTGGTTTTTGTATGGTGCTAGAGCTTCAGTCACCATGTAAGGACCAAGGTCAGAACCACCGATACCGATGTTTACGATGTCTGTGATTGCTTTACCTGTGTAACCTTTCCACTCACCGCCAATTACGCGATCAGTGAATGATTTAATTTTATCAAGAACTGCGTTTACCGCAGGCATCACGTCTTCGCCGCCAACCATTACTGGCTTGTTAGAACGGTTACGCAGTGCAGTGTGAAGAACAGCGCGATCTTCTGTTTTATTGATCGCTTCACCACTGAACATCGCTTCAATTGCTGACTTAAGCTCAGTCTCGTTAGCAAGAGCGAAAAGGTGCTTCAGAGTGTCCTCGTTGATTAGGTTCTTTGAGTAATCGACTAGGATGTCTGAGCCAAAGCGTGCAGAGTATTTGTCGAAACGCGCAGCGTCTTGAGCAAATAGCTCTTTCAGATCCATATCTTGTGCAGATTCGAAATGCGCAGTTAGCGCTTTCCAAGCTTGTGTTTGCGTTGGGTTGATATTTTTCAACATGGTCTTTATCCCGATGTTACAGTAGGTTCCATTCCTTACAGTCTAGCGAAAACTGTGGAATCCCCGATTTAGCAAAAAGAATATAAATTAGATGTTTGGGCGAATTGCCACAAAACAAGGCTTTGTAATTTTTTTTCAATCATCAATTATGACCGAGTGCCTTTACACTCACATTGAGTTAGGTCACGTTCCCTGTTTCGAATTTGAACAATTCATTTAAGATGTCGGGAATCATATCATCTACTCATGATAGGCTCTAATTGGATTAGGATAGACGCCAAATCGAATTTTTCCAAAGGAACATATATGTGGGCACAAAAAATACTGCAATTAAAAGCGCGTCAGCGTGGTTTCCATCTGGTCACTGATGAAATTGAACAACAATTACCACAAATCCAATCGCTTTCAGTAGGTTTGTTACATTTGTTTATTCAACATACGTCCGCTAGCCTGACCTTAAATGAAAACGCAGACCCAACAGTACGTATGGACATGGAAGCCCACTTTAATAAGTTTGTGCCTGAACGAGCGCCTTACTACCAGCACACTTATGAAGGCGATGATGATATGCCAGCCCATATTAAAGCGTCTTTACTTGGCAGTAGTGTGACAATTCCCATCCAAAACGGTCAATTAGCGTTAGGAACATGGCAGGGTATTTACTTGGGTGAGCACCGCGATTACGGCGGAAGCCGTCGTGTCATCGCAACCATCAACGGTGAATAGTTCAGATAAAACAAAGGCTAACCAACTGGTTAGCCTTTGTTTTATCTCAATTTAGAAGGGCTGATTGATCATTACTCGGAAGGTGCCTTCATCAGCACCTTTGGCCATTTCAGCACGAACAACAATACCCTCGACTTGGAAGCGCACTGCACCACCGATGTTCCACTTCATGTCTTCATGTAATGTTTTAAGATTGTATTCATCTGCAACTCTACCCACTTCGACAAAAGCTACCCACTGCCACCATGGTAAGTCGTAGTAGTTAATCAATGGAATATCATCGAGCGGTTGCCAATCTGGCAATACACGATACTCAGCAGAGTAGTGAATCGCGCTGCGTCCATGGTAACGACCAGCTGTATAACCACGTAGACGATACAAACCGCCTAGACGAACTTGTTCTTGTTCTGGTGGACGACTACACACTGCACCATCACATTGATCCCACGTCGGCGTATCTGCAGTGAAAAAATCAAAGGCGAGCACTTGTTGATCGAACCAATCCCCTAACGGCCCCAATGAATAATATTGGCTGTTTTGAAATTCCCACTTTAACCACAGATCCTCTGATTGCAAACTGTCCGCGCCAGTGGTTAGGTCGAAAGAGGTATGAGAGCCACGCGTCGTGTTACGTACACTGTCTCGGTTATCCCAATCAAAGGTCAGAGTAAAGCCCGTCGCTTCTTCCTTTTTATCATTGTAGATATCCAACTCTCGAGACGAGTAAAAAGGCGTGAAGATGATGGAGCTCACTCCCGAGTCAATTGGAGAAGCAAAGCTCACATCTCGAACCGGTTGGAATGCGCCAAGTAACCCATGTTCACGGACATTCCCCCAAGGCAGTAAGTACTTGAATCCAAGCTTATAGTTATCTTCGTCTCCATTGGTCACGGTTTTATCTTCCGTTGAAGAGTCATTCGAGCCTTGGTTGCCTAAATAGTACGGATTATCGTTAAAACGCGCTTGGTACATCTGCGTACTGAACAACAGGTTTGAAGATAGAGCGTAATTGAAGGCAGAAAGAAAACCGACATAGCTATCTTTCTCAGAATAAAGTCCCATTCCGAATAAAGCCGCTTGAGGCTGACCGACACCTTTCGCAACCCCGGCTAAACCGACGGTGCTACCCATGGTATCCGTACTGAAATAGAAAGGAACAAATGCTGAATCTTTCTCTTTCGCCAGCGTCTGTGGAGATAAAAAAAGGCTGGCAGAGAATGCCAGCACTGAAAATAATATTTTCTTCATGGGTTACTTCGAATATTCCATTTCGACACGAGAAGTCAGTTTAGTCACTAACTCATAAGCAATGGTGCCAATGTGGCTTGCCACCTCTTCTGCAGGGAGTTCTTTCCCCCACAGTATTGCTTCATCACTGACCTTATCTGTCGCATCAGGGCCGAGATCAACAGTCAACATGTCCATTGAGACTCGACCGGCAATAGGCACTTTGCGACCATTGACCAAAACGGGTGTGCCATTCGGGGCAGTTCGTGGGTAACCATCGCCATAGCCAACCGCAATGACCCCTACTTTGGTATCACGCTCGCTGGTCCACATACCACCATAGCCAACACTTTCGCCTTTCTTCACCTCACGAACTGCGATCAAGTGCGATTTTAGTGTCATGACCGGTTGATAGCCAAGTTCTTGCGCCGTTTTATCATTGAATGGTGAAACACCGTACATGATGATCCCCGGACGAACCCAATCCAATTGACTTTGTGGCCAAGCAAGTAAACCAGCTGAAGCTGCAAGAGAGCGCTCTCCCTGACAACCAGCAGTCAAAGACATAAAACGTTCAATCTGCTCAGGAGTGATGTTGCTGTCTAGCTCATCTGCACAACCGAAGTGACTCATGTAACGGAGTGGTTTCGCTACGTTTGAACACTCTTTTAAGCGTGAAACGAATTCGTCGTATTGCTCTGGACGAACCCCCAAGCGATGCATACCGCTGTCGATTTTAAGCCAAACGACCACAGGGGTTTCCAGCTCTGCTTGCTCCAGAGCAACAAGCTGTTCTTCACAGTGCACAACCGTTTGAATGTTGTTGGTCACTAAAATAGGTAAGTCACCTGGTGAGTAAAAACCTTCTAGCAGCAGAATGGGTTTTACCACACCACAAGCGCGTAATTGCAGCGCTTCTTCAATTCGTGCAACACCAAAGGCATCGGCGTGTGTCGCATGCTTCGCGACATGACGTAGACCATGGCCGTAGCCATTGGCTTTGACCACCGCCATCACTTTGCTGTCTGGTGCTTGCTCTTTTACACGTTGCAGGTTGTATTGCAACGCAGACAAGTCAATGCATGCCATCGCGGCTTTCTTGTAACTCATTGCATTACTCATCATCAATATCAAATGCTGGACCCGCGTAATTATCAAAGCGCGAGTGTTGTCCTTGGAAGGTCAAGCGTACTGAACCGATAGGACCATTACGTTGTTTACCCAAGATAATTTCTGCGGTGCCTTTGTATGGGCTATCTGGGTGATAAACCTCATCACGGTAGATGAACATGATCAAGTCTGCATCCTGCTCGATAGAGCCTGATTCACGCAAGTCCGAGTTAACTGGGCGTTTATCAGAACGTTGCTCTAGGGAACGGTTAAGCTGCGATAGTGCGACAACTGGCACGTTCAGCTCTTTTGCTAATGCTTTAAGTGAACGTGAGATCTCTGCAATCTCAAGAGTACGGTTATCCGACATTGCAGGGACACGCATCAACTGAAGGTAGTCGACCATGATCATTGATAGACCACCATGTTCACGAGCGATACGACGTGCTCGCGAGCGAACTTCTGTTGGAGTTAGACCTGAGCTGTCATCAATGTACATGTTCTTCTTCTGCATCAGGATACCCATGGTAGAAGAAATACGCGCCCAATCTTCATCGTCTAGCTGACCAGTACGGATCTTGGTTTGGTCAACACGAGAAAGAGACGCAAGCATACGCATCATCAACTGTTCTGCTGGCATCTCTAGCGAGAAAATAAGCACCGGCTTTTCTTGCTGCATCGCGGCATTTTCACACAAGTTCATCGCAAAGGTCGTTTTACCCATCGATGGACGCGCAGCAACAATCACCAAGTCAGAGCCTTGTAGGCCAGCCGTTTTCTTGTTGAGGTCAGTAAAACCAGTATCGACACCTGTAACACCATCTTGTGGTGTTTTGTACAGAATCTCGATACGTTCAAGTGTTTTTTCAAGAATGTTATCCACGTTTTGTGGGCCTTCATTCTCACTGGTACGAGCCTCTGCAATTGCAAAAACTTTACTCTCGGCTAGGTCAATTAAGTCTTCAGAGCTACGACCTTGAGGATCGTAACCTGCATCCGCAATCTCATTGGCTACACCAATTAAACCGCGCACAATCGCGCGTTCAGCAACGATATCGGCATAAGCATTAATATTCGCAGCACTTGGTGTGTTTTTGGCCAGATCGGCAAGGTAAGCAAAGCCACCCACATCTTCAAGCTGTTCATGACGCTCAAGATGTTCAGAAAGTGTGATTAAGTCGAGAGGCTTACCCGCTTCTAGTGTGGTTTTCACGCCTTCGAAAATAAGACGGTGTGGACGGCTATAGAAATCACTGCTGACAACACGCTCTGCAACGGTGTCCCAACGTTCATTGTCCAGTAAGAGACCACCAATCACTGATTGCTCGGCTTCCAGTGAGTGAGGTGGCACTTTGATTGCGTCTACCTGACTGTCTGAAGGTTTGCGATTTCTGTTTTCCGCCATGACTTTGCTCGATAACTACTAATGACCCAAGATTATAACCTTAAACCCAACCAAGATGCTTCCCCGATGCGACAATTACTTGTTAAGAATTCAACAAGTGAATGACTAACAATCTGCTTTTCATCGCAGTTAACTTTTGTGATTTAGTTAGAATCGATTTATCCGTAGTGAAACAGATAGTTCACTAAGTTTAGTCGTTCGAGAGGGAGCCTACACCTTGGTTCTTACGTTTAGGTCTAATAAAATTTAACCTACCATTGACCCAATAAAATATCTGTATCAGTATCATGCCCTCCTTTTTTAATTACGTTCGAGGTATTTGTGTCCCGATACTGGTTACTTGGCTTTAGCTTACTTTGCACGGGAGCATCGTTCGCTGAAGAATCAGTACAGCCAGAGCAAGAAATTGAAGTGCCCGATCCTCTACTTACTGAGGTCGAGTTCGGCTATCAAGCTCACACAGGTAACACGGACTCTCGTTCCCTGAATGCTCGTCTGAGTGCTGAATATACTTCTGGCCGACACCGTTCAAACGGTGAATGGAAGTATTACAACCTTTATAAAGATGGTGAAGAAGACAAGCGTTCTTCGACCTACACCGCGCAAAGTGACTACAAGTTAGGCTCAAAGACTTATTTGTACGGCAGTTTTAAAGGGGTTGATTCGCGCTACAGTGCTTACTTTAAAGACTACACACTTTCTGGCGGTCTGGGTTACCAGTTCGCCTATACAGAGAATTTCACGCTAGAGGCGGAGATCGGTCCTGGCTTTCGTTATCAAGAACCAAACCTTGATGAGATAGACGATGACGATATCGTCTTTCCTGATATCGTTCGAGAAGGCATTTTCCGTGGGAATATCAATACCACGTGGCATGCTTTGGATAACTTAAGTTTTTCTGCCGACATTACCTTAGTAAGTGGTAAAAGCAACACGCGTGTCGATAGTGATCTCAGCGTGACTAACGACATCACTGAAGATATCGCCTTAAAGTTGGCACACTCGCGTCAATACCACGATAAAGTGCCAGAGGGGCTCAGTAAAGCAGACAGTGTATTCTCTGTAAACTTACTGTTCGCCTTCTAATTCTCACTTTTTCTCTGAAAATCAGACATAAAAAAGCACCTCAAAAGAGGTAATGCCGATCAGTTAAGAAATTAATAGACTGATCAATTGAACGATCCCACCAGTGTGTAAAAATCCGATAGACC
>NZ_JAPHPY010000077.1:0-16181 GCF_026241575.1 Vibrio sp. Sgm 5 | reverse complement strand
CAGAGAAGCCATCACTCAACATCACCAATGCTGAAAAGTCTGGGCTGATGGCGATGGCTTAAACCGATCTCAGGTTATTTAAGCTTTGTGTATCAGACACACCATCGATAAAGCACAATGAATAGGTAGCAGGACTGAATGCAGCCAAAGCGATGAAACTGGGTATTAACTTTGAATTCATTAGTAATATGTTCTTTATATGGTTAAAGAGTAAAATGGACCGTTCATAAATATGACTTTAAAAAGCGCACACTTCAGCGGCTGTGATTTCTTCGCCGCTATGCATATCTTTTATTTTCTTATTACCTATTGAGTTAGGATTTATTTCTCGGTAAACAACGTGAGTTCCCATATAACTCGTTTTAATAGCTGTCACTTCAAAGTAAGAGTTTCTATTAATAAGAACCTCCAGCTCCCCATCAATAACATTTGGTATTACAATACCGCTTTTACCCTGTCGCAATTCAAATCTTGCAAGCTGGCCAGAATGAAAGTTATAGGCAGCATCTTTTGATATAGACGTTGAAACATAAGCGCTAGGACTAACAATATCTCCAACTTGTATGTCTGACATATAAGCCCCAAGTTCACGTTCTCCTCTAAAGGTAACGCCTTGATACTTTGCACCGCTTTCAAACGCTGAATCAATATGATCAATGATATTCAGGGTTTCATCATCAAAAACGCCTGAGATAAAACTTTCTCGTGTCGATGCAAAAGCATAGTCTTGATACTCGGCAAGTGCAGCGACCTCTTCTTCTGAAAGAACATCTTTTTGAACATCAGCTTGTTCGTATAATTCTGTTCTTAGTCTGTTAAATTCTCCATAATCATCAATGCCAGGCTCAGACATAACTTCCATGATCTGTTCTATATCTGAATTACTGTAATATTTATCATTGTACTTCAAGCCCGCAATTGCATGAGAACACAAACTAGCGTGAACTAATAAGCCGAATATTACTTTTCTAGATTTCACTTTTATTTACCAATTGACGAAATAAATCTCCCAGAAAAATAACTGGGAGAATGTTAATAAATTATTTTAAACAATACCTCTCATACAACAGGCATGAGAGGTAACTACCATCAAAGACAATACAATGCTGACCGAGATCTAAGTGACACTTCTTCTCCACTAAAGCTATCGTAAATGTGTATATCTGGTTCAGCCTTTAGATATTTTGCTGGATTCTTGATCTCTCTTATTTTTATGTAGTTTTTTCTCGATGAAAGCCTCTCTATGGCTTCTACACGAAAATAAGTATTGGGCTTTGCTAAAATTTCTGCTTCATAAGGTTTAAAGGTATAAGCATTAATAGCCCGCCCAGACGACTTCAGTTCAATTTTAAACTGAGCCGCAGACACTCCCTCATATGCTCCAGAAGCGGAAAAGTTTCTGGCGACACTTGGAATGGTAGAAGTCGATAGAAAGGCTTTTTCATGTAAGATGTCGCCAACATTAAGCTTTTCCAGAAGGCTATTCTTAATGGATGAGCCCCGATAAACCGTGCCTTTATAGTTTGGCAGCTTGTTCATCACACTTCGCATATGAGAAACACGGCTTTTAAGCGCCTCTCCATATCCCTGCATCAAGAACTCTTTGGGTTCGCCAGCTCGCATGTACTCATTCACAACATCATGGTCTACACGACCGTAACGTTTAATTGCTGAGTACTCTTCCGGAATCATCTTCCGCTCTGCCTTTGCGTGATTCTCGACAGACCAGTCCATTAGGTCATCTGCCATCTGCTCTTGTTGAACTGGTGACAAATCCCGTCCTTTAAACTCTACAAAATCTTCTGCCTTCACCAAATGGTGGATCGAAAAAGTCAGTAAAAAGACTAAAATCATTTTTTTCATATTAAGCTCCCTGTTCAACTGCAGACTAGAGTACGCCAGTAGGAATGGCTTATCTCTTCACCTGAATAGAGGTTATATGTTGTTCCCGTCGTCGCTTCATGTGACGAAACGGTCTCTAGCGCCACCATCGCAGAACCTCGATTCAATTCGATATTTGTCACTCTGTAGTAAGTGTTTGGTGGTAACAACACCTCAGCTTCTCCACCAAATTCAGACAAGCCACCAAGTGCGCGACCACTGTTTTTTACTTGAACTTCATACAGCACACGCTGTAAAGATTGGGGCGAGTTAGGCCGAACCACGGCAAAACGCTTCGCGATTTCTGGAATGGTGCTACTGGATGTAAATGCAGGTTCCACGACCACATCTCCCACTTGGAGTTTGTTCAAAAGAGACTGCTTTGCCCACGCACCACGGTAGGTTACACCCTTGTAGTGAGGCAGTTTTTTCATGGCACTACGAACCTGCTTAATAAACTTCCTCGCACTTTTTCCCGCACTCCCCCAAGTGGAGGTATCCGGAGCTCTTAAGTAGTCATTCGCAAGCTGATAGCCAGAAACGGAAAAATCTTCCAAGGCTTCGACTTCATTCGCCGTCATCAATTTATATCGCCAACCACTGGAAGCTTTCGCCCAATCAGAAAACTGTGACGCCAATTCATCGACTTGTACTTGGCTACGTAAAGGGGCTTTCAATACCTCAAAAGGCGCAGCCTGAGCGACGAAGCTAAAACAGAGAATACAAAGTGAAATAATCCTCAACATAGTCTGTTCCTCCCATTACCAATATCTAGGATTATTTGGGCTTAAATCACAGGAGATATTTAGCTCATTCTGCTTGATGACTCCGAATCGAATCGCACTAAACAGCTCTAGCTGTTGGCGAGTAACACTGTCAAACCAATCAGAAAACGGCGTTAACCAATACATTGATTCATCACCGGAGACCTTAAACAAGGCGTCTCTCAGTTGCGGGTACATGATCATGCAAGTTCTGCCCGGTAGGTTAGTGAAGTTATTATTAACTTGAACCAGCAGGTCGAGCTTTCTACCCAATTCAGAGTCAGCGTTAAACAAATCATCGATCGATGCATGTAAACGCACGTCATAACTCATGTCTTCGCCACTGTTCGCTGGGTGGTAATACGCAGAGTCACTGTCGTCGATGTTGTAATAAACGTCCAACGTCATATAGCGCAGTAGATGTGCAGGTAGTGGCTCAGATAGGAGTGCGGTCGTCCCTACTTCTCCTGATGCGTAGTGACCTGTAGAAATATTCTGCGCATGGATAATGCCAATGTATCTCTGGAAGTCGCCAAGCTGTGCAGCAAGCCATTCCTCACCATTACTGTCAGCCACACTCATTGCTTCTAAAATACGATTTTTTACCACGCTTTTCGCTAGCGGCAATGCTGCAGCAAGATTGCTGGTATTCAAGTTGGACGCCCTTAGCGCTGACGCAATTAAAGGAGCATGTTTATCGAGATCAAAGCTTCCCGGATATAGGTAACTATAAAAACCGTTAACATGTGTTGCCTGCCATTCACTCTCTAGTGCCGAGCTAATAAAACCCTCCAGTTTTGCCAAGCGCTTTGAATGCACGTAATACCCTGAGTCTTTGTTCCTTTCATGCCAATCAGCAATGTGGTGCAATGACGATTCGCGAGATAGGTTTTCTTTTGCTAGGTAGCTAGGAGACCAAGCGGCACAAGCATTACCACCGCCACACTCGGCTTCCAGTGCCGCACTAGAATCAAACATCCAACGCATCACTCGCGCTTTGTCGGCTCCTGCAGTTCTGATGATGCGTTGCTTATCGGAAAAGCTTAGGATCTGCTGTTCAAGCCAAGCCTCTTCATGTTGAGAGCTCCAACCTTCGTTGATCAGTTCATCCATAGATTGTGCAAAGACACGCTTGATCGCATCGCGATTTGGCATCACCATCTGCGAAATTACTTCATCTTTTGCAGAGTCATAATGCTCTTTCTCGGCAGGAATCCACGTGTACTCAGTACACCCTCTGAAGTTTGGGTCCCCCCCAAGTATCCCAATTCGAGTACACTTCTCGTACCCTTCTTGAATAACAAAGTACTTTTGACGACGTTCAGTCGCCGTGGCTGGACGCCCAAAAATACTGCGAGACATTTCATCTATCGCTAAATAATCCGCTTGGTCTTTAAAATAGCGATGGGCTTTCGCAACCGCTTCTGAATCAAACAAGCGATCGATGGCATTCATGCCTTCTGCATACATTTCTTCTTTTAACTTGGCTCTTAGCACATCAAGCTGGGAGTTCGCGGTCTCAACGATTTTGATCTTTGAATTGAGAACTTGTCGGTAAAGTTGATGCAGTGATTGACGCTCTAAGCCTTCCACTTCCCCATTTCTAAGTTCATCAAGCACCGCCACTGCCAAGTCCAGATGGTCTTGTTGGCAATGCTGCACGCGCGCTAGTGCTCGATTAGCTTCTCGCTTCGATGGCACATACATTGGACGGTTGTTGTTTTCTTCCTGCTCTGGGTACAAAGCCAGCAACGCATCAATCTCTGTGCGGCAAGTTGAAGCAAGATCAGAGGCAAACAGTTTGGCATTCGCGCCTTCTAACGCGAGCATATTAAAAATGGCTTTCTGAACTTCGCTCTCGACAGAGTTAATCAACGTCTCTGCTAACACGGCTTGCGCTTTTAACGCTTCTTGATAATGCTGCTGATATTTAAGCGCTACATCAGAGGCATAACCCTTCGCCAGCGCTTCAAGCATGCGCTTTTGACCGGATGCAAGATCCGCCCAATGCTGCTTATCTTTTTTGTCTTGTTGAGTGACGATATCGTCGTGAACGGTAAAGCTATAATGATCGCCCGCGGCAACTCGATTCCAACGAGCCGTTAGGATCTTACGATCAATTTCTCGCTCAGGTAGCTTGAGAACGCCAAACCAATCAATCAAGCTCATCACCGTAGCAAAGCGGTCGTAGGACGTTTTCGTTTCATCTTCAAAGGTTTGAGCCACATCATTTGCCCACAATCCCACTGCAATTGTATCGCCTACTGGTCCTAACGCTTCTAGCGCACCCTTGGCAAAACCTGTCGTCGAATGCCCGATTGTCGCAAGCAAACTCGCCGCTTCTTCGGATTCAAGAACGGCAACATTAGCAGGACCGACCTCAAGTAGAGATGCAGTTTCTGGGAAAACTTCATCTGCCTCAACAAGCGAAGGTCGCGCGTCTGCGTGGTGTTCTGGCGCAGATAAAAACAAATCTTGTGGCGTTAGGTCTTCACTGAAGTTTCGGTAATTTGACTTACGTATATCGTGGAAGCTCTCACGATCCAGTACGTTGTATTCATCACCAATATTACAAACTTCAAAAGCACTAACACAGGGGGAAGCAATGGCACACGCCAATACCAATTTTCGTAACTTCATATAATTATCCTTGGTTTGAGAAGTTATTCGCTTCTTGCAGGAAGCAGCAAGCCTCCGATTACTTATTCGCAACCGGAAATTGAACGTTTTTAATTAAGATGCTCTCGTGGGCAAACGCTGAGAGCAGAGAGACTTAGGATTAAGTCTTTGGATGATGCCGAGGGATCATTGATTTCATAGACAGCCAAACTTTTGTTGTTGTGTTTTATTACCTCCTGCGTACAAGACAGTCTGTTAGGAAAGAGGCTATCAAGGTTGCAAGGGCGCTATTTTTTATTGTTTTTATAAAATTTCGCAAAACATTAAACCAGTAGCCCAGTTGCGGCAATGCACCTTATCTCAACTTGTTGTAAGTGATTCGCCACTTAAGGTAATGATAAGTAAGACATTAAAATTAACAAGGACAAACAATGGGAACGCTCCCAATACGGATAATAATAACAATATAGATTACTGTTTCTGTTTGATTATCTTTAGGTCAGGTTAGGCAGAGATTGTTAGTTACAAAAGAACCAATAGTGTCTTTTTGGACAAAAGAGGATGTAGATAGTGCAAAACGCCAAATAATAATACGCCAATATTATTCGGCATAACTATTATTAAGACGCTGTTTTATAACAATTTAATATTTCAATTACTCATTAATTACAATGATAAATAGTCAATATCTCACAAAATGAAGAGAAGTAAGCCATTGCACCAACTATATTTAGCATCAAACGATACATTTGAACTATGATTTATTGATAAAAGCGCCTATTTTCCTAGGTATTTCCAAGCCAACGATGAACGAGTGGACTGTGGCTTTATTCACCCCCCTTGTCGTCTCATTGTTAAGATGCTGTGAACTTTCCACTGGATGGACCATTGGCAGGAAGATATTCGCCTATAATCCCTGACAGTTTCGGTTACTACGTAAAAATTATGTTTCTAACACCTTATTTTTCAAACAATAATCACCAATTCCAATTTACTCGCGAGCAAGCAAGTCACTTTGCCAAGCGCGTAGCTGGTGATTACAATCCTATTCATGATGAAGACAACAAACGCTTTTGTGTTCCAGGAGACCTGCTTTTTGCAGTGTTACTGAGCAAAGAAGGTGTGAGCCAAAAAATGCGTTTCGATTTCTCAGGAATGGTAAGCGATGGCGTTGCACTTCACATTGAAAATAAGTGTGAAAAAGAAAGTGCGGTCGTCAATGAAGCAGGCAAAGAGTACCTACACATGTCTCGCGAAGGTGAAACCAACCGCGATGCTGCATTTATTGAACACGTAGTAACAAACTACGTTCAGTTCTCTGGCATGAACTTCCCACACATTATGGTTCCTCTTATGGAAGAGAAACAAATGATGATCAACTGCCAGCGCCCTCTAGTTATCTACGAGAGCATGGAAGTAGAATTTAACCGTCTCGATCTGACTCACCCGGAAGTCGATTTTACTGGCGCGACTTTTGATGTCGAAGGTAAACGCGGTGTGGTAACGCTAAACTTTGCATTCAAACAAGACGGCGAAGTGGTAGGCAAAGGGATCAAGCGAATGGTGGCAAGTGGCCTTAAGCCATACGACCAAGATGCGGTAGACGATTTGGTTCAACGCTTCAACGAGCGTAAGGGCGCCTTTCTAGCAAAGTTCGCTAAGGCAGCTTAGTTCTTAACAGACAAAGTCTCTGCCGACCAATTTCAAAACCAAATTTATAAGAAAGCCCAGCGACTTTGCTGGGCTTTCTTTTTATCTGCGGTTTGTTTTACTGTCATCAAATCCAGCGACGTACTTGATTCTTATAATCTAAATAGTCTTCACCAAACAATCGCTCTAATGCTCGCTCCTCAGGCTTAATTTGAAAGCGATTCATGTAAGCAACAAACAATACGCCACATAAGATAACACTGAGATGTTGCCACCATAGTCCAATCGCAATGATGACAAGCAATAGCGCTACGTACATTGGATTACGTGTGTAAGCGAACACACCAGTATCCACCACCAACGAAGCAGTTTCTGGTTTGACTGGGTTAACGGTCGTCTTAGCTTTTCGAAACTCGTAAACACCAGCAATACCAACAACCCCCGCGATCAAAATTAGCCCAGCGGTAACAAACTCAACAAACGGCACAGTAATTTTCATTTCTGGCATGGCTTCTTTCAGCCAGTACATCAGAAACACCATCAGCAAAAACAAAGCGACAGGAGGCACTTTAAGCTCAAGCTTTTTCAATTTTCATATCCTTATGAAAGCGTCTGCGTGTCAAAAATGAACGCGAGTTATAAGTGATAAAAAGCCCAGTAAAACTGGGCTTACGAAGCTATTTATACCAAGGTTAGCAAAGCTTGAACCGGATGCTTAGGTTTTACCCCTTCAAAGCGTTTGACTTGGCTTCGGCATGAGTAGCCAGTGATGAGACATCTTTCATTGTCTAACTTATCTAGATTAGGCTTCCAACTCAGGTCAAAGATATCCCGCGACATGGTTAGCTTATCCACTTCATGACCAAATGTACCCGCCATACCACAACACCCGACGGGTACTGTATTTAGTATCGCCCCAAAGTGAGCGAAAATAGCCCCCCACTCCTTCTCAGCATTTGGCATTTTGGTTTTCTCGGTACAATGCGCGAATAAGTACCAAGGTGCTTGCTCTTTCAACTCTAATGTCTGGAATTCGCTTAATCTTGGGTGGAGCCATTCATGAGCGGTCAACACATCAAAATCACCACGTTTACTGCCCAATACCTCGGCATATTCGTCTCGATAACAAAGTACCAACGCAGGATCGACACCAACCATAGGGATATCCAAATCCGCAACCATTTCTAAGAACTTTGCAGTATCTTGTGCGGTGCTCTTGAATTGGCGTAAGAAACCCTTAATGTGCTGTGCTTTGCCATTTGGTTTAAACGGTAACAACACAGGATTCATACCGAGCTTTCTGACGAGCTTGACGAAGTCTTCCACTACTTCAGCATCGTAATAGCTGGTAAAAGGGTCTTGTACAATCAGTACATGCTTTTGCTTGTCTTCAGAAGGTAAACCACTCAACGCTTGCAGATCGTAAGCTGTAGTTAACGTCTCTATTCGCTCTTTCAAGGTCGGTACAGACAGCAGCGGTGCATCAACATATCCGACTGTCGACGCAGTCAAACTTTGCACCCAAGATTGCTTAAGCACACCATTTACTACACTCGGCGCTTTGGCCATCAATGGCAGCATGGATTCAATGTTCGATACCAAATAGTCTTTAACTGGACGTTGGTAACGTGAGTGATAAATATTAAGAAAGCGAGAACGGAAGCTCGGTACGTCAACTTTAATTGGACATTGGCTAGCACACGCTTTACACGCTAAACAGCCGTTCATGGCTTCATACACTTCATGAGAGAAGTCGTACTCGTGACGACGATTAATCGAATGGCGGACTCGGTCGATCATGGTTTTGATGGACGTTTTGTTTTCCAGAGTTTGTTTTTCTAGATCGAGAATATCGATGCCTTGCTCTGTTAGTTGGCGTAGCCATTCACGAACTAAACCCGCACGCCCTTTTGGCGAATGACGACGGTCTGCAGTGACTTTCATTGAAGGACACATAGGCGAGCTGGTGTCGTAGTTAAAACACAAGCCGTTACCGTTACACTCCATCGCTTGCTTGAAGCTATCACGTACCTGAACATCAATCTGGCGATCGAAGTAACCACGTTTGGTATCGGTGACTTTGACAAGCTCTGCATCGCTATTTAGCGGCGTACAGATTTTGCCTGGGTTCATTTTGTTATGAGGGTCGAACGCGGCTTTAACACGGCGCAATTCAGTAAAGAGTTCTTCACCAAAGAACTCAGGGCCATACTCAGAGCGGAAACCTTTACCGTGCTCGCCCCACATTAAACCTCCGAATTTTGCCACCAACTTAACGACTTCATCTGAGATTTCATGCATCAAAGCTTCTTGGTGAGGATCGCACAGATCCAATGCAGGTCGAACATGGAGAACACCAGCATCTACGTGGCCAAACATGCCGTAGTTAAGTGATTTTGCGTCTAGCAACTCGCGAAACTCAACGATAAAGTCCGCTAAGTTTTCTGGCGGAACACAAGTGTCCTCAGCAAACGCGACTGGTTTCGCACGCCCTTTCGCAGCACCCAATAGACCCACGGCTTTTTTACGCATGTTGTAGATACGACCGATACTCGCCACATCACTGCATACTTGGTAGCCAATGATGCCCGCTTCTTCCGTTTCTAGCATGCTATCGAGCTTGGCCGTTAGAAACGCGACTTGAGAAGCAACCTCTTCTTCATCCTGACCAGCGTACTCAACCATATTAATGCCAAGCATCTCTTTATCAGGTACGTCAGTAATCAAATCACTGACGGTGTGCCAAACAATGTCTTGCTTCGCCAAGTTCAGAACTTTTGAATCCACGGTCTCAACGGACAACGCTTTTGCTTCCACCATAAATGGCGCATTACGTAGAGCCGAATCAAAACTGTTGTATTTGACATTAACCAGAGTTCGCGCTTTAGGAATGCGGGTTAGGTTGAGCTTCGCTTCGGTGATGAACGCCAATGAGCCCTCAGCGCCACACAAAACACGAGTGATATCGAAGCTGTTTGCCTCTTCATCAAATGCGTTTTTAAGGTCATAGCCGGTTAAGAAGCGGTTTAGCGGAGGAAACTTGTCGTTAATTTGCTGGCGTTTGTCACGACACACAGATTCCGTTACACGCATTGCCGTGTCAGCAAATTCGCCTTCAGTCGGCAAACCGTGAGAAAGGTCAGACTCTAAGATTGAACCATCGGCAAAAACAGCTTGAAGAGAAAGAACGTGATCAGACGTTTTACCGTATTTTAGCGAGCCTTGACCGGAAGCATCGGTATTGATCATACCGCCAATCGTTGCCCGATTACTGGTCGATAAATCTGGGGAGAAGAAATAACCATAAGGACGAACGGCATCGTTCAATTGGTCTTTGACGACACCCGTTTGAACGCGAACCCATCCCTCTTGCTCATTCACTTCTAAGACTTTGTTCATGTGGCGAGACAAATCAACCACAATGCCTTTGGTTAACGACTGACCGTTAGTGCCAGTGCCGCCACCACGAGGAGAGAACGTAATACGCTCATGTTCCTCTTTGTTGCTCAATTTACCGATGAGCGAGACATCTTGGGTGGTTTTGGGGTGAACAACGGCCTGAGGAAGTTGCTGATAGACACTGTTATCAGTGGCTACTGCGAGACGACTAGAGTACTGGCTTTCAATATCGCCAGTAAACCCGGAGTGCTCGAGTTCTTTGAGAAAACTCAGAACGAGAGGATCGACATCCGTTTGCGAGTGTAATCTTGGTAACATTTGCTTCCTGCCCCTACTGCGCTGATCCAATCAGCTGCGGGTTATCTAATTTTTAGTCATCCACGCATTTTCGACCCGCAGCCATAAAACTGAGACCGAGACGAGGATGAAGTTGTTTTCTTTGAATTACGTCACTTTACAACATTTAAAAAGGCGTTCAAATCAGAATCTCTATACAAGATTTAAACTTATGCTTTATTTTTTAAGGCTTGATGCCTTACATTGAAGGGGAAATAGCCTTTCAATATGAGCTTTCAGGATGAAAAAAAATAAAGTTGTAACCACTGAAGATATCCTTCTAAAACTTTGCCAGTCGGTTTCTGGCGTTCTTACTTCGGCAACCTCTTCTCAAGTTAACTACTCTGCAATGGTACAAAAGATCAATAAAACCAGCCTCAAGCCGGATTTTGGTTGTTTTGTACTGTTTGATGGTGGCTTCACGGGCCTTGTAGTGATTAACTTTACCGCAAAAGCAGCACTTGAGATTTACACCAACTACATGCGCAATATGGGCATGCCAGAAGACGAACTGGCGATCTCACACACATCAGATGAAGTCGGTGATGTACTGGGTGAACTGATGAATCAACTAGTGGGTGATTTCACGAACAAGATTCGTAAAGAGCTACAAACCAATATTACGCAGAACCAACCAAAAATGCTGTCGCTCAATAAGCAAGTGATTCTGCAAGTTGATACCAACCTCGATCGACCTCAAGCACGCCGCGTGACCTTCTCAACAGCGAATAACAACATCTTCTACCTTGAGCTTGCGATGGACAAAACTGAATTTATCCAACTCGAAGAGTTTGAAGTGGCAGAAGATGAAAGCCCAGATGATATTTTAGAAGCCACTCGCAAAAGTATGGAAGACAAGAAAGCATCGGAAGCAGCCAGTTCCAAAAGCGATGCCGATGACCTACTCGACCAACTCGGTTTGTAATTCTACTTCCCACCAAAGCCCCTGTCATTAAAGGGGCTTTGTTTTTCTCGCTGCCTTTCTCCTACTCCCGTTATTCCGTTTTTGACTGAAAAAAGGTAATATATCCGACTTCCTAAATTTCCGTTCTCGTTATTGGTCGTCGATGGATAAACAAAAAGCTCTGAAAAAAATCGCCAAGTGCTTAGAACTGGGCAACTCCGCCAACGTAAATGAGGCTGCAAATGCTATCAAGATGGCGCACCGCCTTATGCTTAAGTATGGCTTGGATAAAGATGATATTGAGTTTATCAAAATGGGTAAAACTCAATCTTCGCATCTGCTGCCAGCAAACATCAGTTCAACGCTGTTGCGCGTGATTCGTGGTATCAATACCAAATTTGGTGTTGAAGCCGTCTTGTTGAATCACAAAGGGCTTAAACGCGTCGAATTTATCGGAGAGGCTGACCGCGCTATTTTCGCGGCCTTTGCGTTCGATATTATCTACCGTGAAATGAACGAGAGCACCGGACAATTCCGCAATAGTTTTGCCGGTTCTGGGACCTCTTCAATGGAAGTAACGCGCCGCGTAAACTCATTTGTTTCTGGCTGGGTTGAAGGTGCGTTGGAAAAACTGCCTGTTATCTCTCCAGATGAAGAGTCAGCCAATAAAATCAATAATTACATTGATAAAGAATTTAAAAACATCGATCGCGAAACGTTCAAGCAACAGCTCAGAGAAGCGATGAAAAACCTAACTGCAGATTACGAAGTTGGGTTAAAAAAAGGTCGTAAGGTTTCCGTCAACCGTGGCGTTGGTGGTGAACAAGCGAGAAAGATGTTAGACAATCCGTCTAAATAATTGCACAAACGGTTATAACATCAGCAACTATAAGAAAAAGCTTACAAAGCTTCTATCAATCTGACGTTCGCATAACAAATATCAATACCTACTCATTCATAATTCGCATCCCATTATGAGGCGCAATTGCGCCTCAGCTTATACGGAGATTTTCCCTTGAAAAAGATGTCTATTGCACTTGCGCTAGTGCTAGCTCTTACTGGCTGTCAAGCAACTCAACGCCAAAACGCAACCACAGGTGAATACGAGACTAACTCGACCACACAAGGTGCACTGATCGGTGCTATCGCTGGTGCGGCTATCGGTTTGGCAACAGGTGATGACGCAAAAGAACGTCGTAAACACGCTCTAATTGGTGCGGCTGCTGGCGGTGCTACTGGCGCAGGTGTTGGCTACTACTTCGATCAACAAGAAGCAGAGCTACGTCGCGCACTATTGAATTCAGGTGTACAAGTAGAACGTGTTGGTGAAAACCAGCTGCTACTTCGCATGGAAAACGGTATTGGTTTCTCTTCAAGTTCTTACCAACTGGACGCAAGCATCCACAACACACTACGTGGCGTTGCTCGTATCCTCGTTGAATACCCGGATACAAGCCTCGTGATCGACGGTTACACAGACAGCACTGGTAGTGACTCTTACAACCAAACACTGTCTGAGCGTCGCGCAGAATCGGTACGTCAGTTCCTAGTATCACAAAACGTAGCACCAGGTCGTGCAATTGCACGTGGCTACGGCGAGCGAAACCCAATTTGCTCTAACCAAACTTCTGAAGGTCGTGCTTGCAACCGCCGTGTTGAAATCCAGATCTTGCCACTGAAGTAATTTGGTTGCACCATATCGGTAATAACAATGATTACCGGAGCAGGTCTAGCGTCGTTCGCTAGACCTGACATACCCAATGTCTTTCAGAACCACAGCCCTCACCTTTGCTTTAAGTGCCTGCCTTACGAGCACTGCATTTGCTTCTCAGAACCCGACACAACCTGAAGCCCAATTCGAGCTTGCGCAGCAACTGGCTTTGAAACCCAATCCAGAATCACCTACTGACGCACGTTATTGGCTAGAGCAAGCGGCACATCAAGATTACTTAACTGCTCAAAAACAATTAGCAGAAGATTACGCTCGTGGTTTAACTGGCAACACGGATTTCACCCAAGCGATTTATTGGTTCACTTCTGTTGCGTTAAACGATCCTACCGACCGTGGCTTTTTGTTGGCTGATTTTGTCCAGCACCATCAAGCAGAAGTATCGAATTCCGATCTCGTCGAAGCTTGGTATCAATTGTCTGCACTTAAAAACCCTCAGGCAGAAGAAGCCTATAACCAGTTTTTGGAAGATCGCTTCAATCAACTCAGAGCCAAACAAGTTTCTGAAATTGTAGAGTTGGATAAGCAAGCCATTGACGAAGAACAGAAAGAGACCATTGAAATTCAACAAGCAAAGAGAGCTGAAAACTTCAACGTTTGGTATGCCTCTGGCGCTCTGGGCTTTGCTCTACTTCTTGGTGGCGGTGCATTCGGTTACCGCAGGCACACACAAAAGGCCAAAGCCACTGCAGCAAATGAAGTGTCACGCTCTCTGCAATTAGAGACACAAGTGAAAGAACTTCAATTTGCCAATAAACAACTTAAGCGCCAACTCGAAAAAGTATTTAAAGAGTTTAAGAAGATAAAAGGTCAATCTGAGAACCAAAAACTTCTCGTCGCTTGTGCGATGTTTGGCTATACCCCGCAAACTATTCCAGACAGTAAAGCAGTGAAGTTGCGCTACAGACAATTATCTAAACTCTATCACCCTGATTCTAGAGGCTCGGAAGAAGAGATGAAGCGTTTAAATCAGGCGTTTAAAACCATTTCACAAAATGTTACAAAAGAGTAAAAATAAGCCACGCACCTTTATCTTACGAGCCTTTCAACCTCACAAATCAAGGCTCGCAATCGATCTCCCTCTCAAACAAATTAACAGACATTTAACCTGGCTATCTTTTGTATGCCATAATGTTGGGCGAAAAATAACACCTAGCGACTCAAAATTTATGTAGGTGGGGAGAAAATCAATGTTCACTGAAGAAAGCACCTGTGACTGGTGTAAAAAACCTAGCTTTGTAACTCGTCATGATTATGTCGACGGCAAGTACCATAGCTCATGCAAATCCTGTTACGACATCGCAAAAATAGATGTTCGCCTGTTTAACCAAGGCGAAATGCAAATGCGCGAACGCATGACACAACGAGCAAGCTAACAAGAGCAAATCAACGGAACTGATTTTCAAGAGCGCCTTTTTGTAAGGCGCTTTTTTGATCCCACTTCAATACTTATTTCATCGCGGTTTTCTAGAAGGAATTCATATTCCCTATCCCTCTGGTGCTTCTCAGCCTATTAATTAACCAATTAAAAACGATGTCACTTATTTCATAGTGAACACGATTGTTTTCCTAGTTACCGGGTCAAACCCTCGATTTATCTGGAGTATAGTTTTGTCGCTCAAACAAAAAACAGGTGACCATATGTACACAGATGAAGCGGAAGCAATTATTGCTAGCCAGCCTCCTGAAGCCGTTGCAACTGGCGAGTTGATGGTTTTGAAAAATACAATTAAAAGAAAAGTCTCTGGCCCTAACAGAAGCCGATTATTGCGATTAGCAAACTCCGAACTTGGCAGTTTATGCTCCCGCGCCAATTCAGGTAACATCGAACAAATTCGCACTATGTTTCAAACTATGGTTCAGCTTGTAAGGGCTGGCAGCATCGGCCTATTTGAAACAGAAATCGCACGTGCAAAAACCGAATTCTAACCATTATTAAACATCGATCCTTGTATTTTCAGGCTGCGTAATCGCAGCCTGCTTTTTATCATTGTCTGTAAAAGCAAAGCGCTTTCTTGAACGTTCTGCCTCTGCCTTTCTTGTTTTCTCTTCCTTTCTTCTCCCTCAAAAGCACTAACACTACTGTGTGCCATCACGAAAAAGCACCGTATAAACCAGTTAAAACCACTGTGTAGCTAAGCCGAAATTACGGTATATACAGTAGTAACCACCTGTATATACAGCTCCGGAATGCAGGTGACCTCACATTTCACCATGTTTATCAAACATATCAAAAACCGAACTTTATATCTTAGTTTCAGTAACTTAGACAAAAACCAACTCATAAGTAAGGGAAAGTTTTTCAACTCAATTCATAAAAATCGGTTGATCAGGCATCAAAAACAAACTACTGTATAGACATACAGCATGTATAAAGGAACAGTAAGATGCAGTTACAAACTCAATCTCATACATACTCTCGCTACAACGTATTGGCACAAGCAACACAACCTATGGATGTGTCGGACCAACTTCTTTCTAAGTTGGCAGTCTTGTCTCAACAACAGCAATGGGTTCTGTTTACCGCCGAGTGCCCTCGTCCTGATTTTGAGCAACTTGCTGCTTCCCACATTCGCTGTCAAAACATCATTCAGATGAAGCCGTCTCAACAGCTCTCTGAAGTGGAGATTGTGATTAAAGCTATTCAGTCTGGTAACGCTAGCGCTGTCGTCGCATCGAACAAGATTGCGTTAATGAATCAATCAATGCTTCGCGATATTGCTCAACGTTATCAGTGTGAAGTCTTTTTCGTCGAAGGCAGAGTGAACAAGTACCACTAACAAGATCGACGTTATCCATCCTGCATCTCGCCTCCTTTTAAGGCTGTCTCTTATACACAAATCCCCAAGCTTGTAGTTTGGGGATTTTTTTTGAACTCTTTCACGTGTGTGCGATCTGA